>NZ_DASRXP010000355.1:0-11777 GCF_035687465.1 Kribbella sp. | reverse complement strand
GACGGAGCAACCAAACGGTGCGCTCGACGGCATCCTGCTGGATGTGGACAACGGGCCGGATTTCCTGGTGTACAACGAGAACTCGACGCTCTACGAGGCGTCGTTCCTCAGTGTTTGCAGGGACAAGCTTCAGCGGGGCGGAGTACTGACGGTGTGGTCGTCATCTTCTTCTCAGGCTCTGGAGACAGCTATGCGGTCGGTGTTCGGGGGCGTTGAGGTGAAACCCGTCCCGGTGCAGCTGCAGGCGCGGGACGAGCTGTACTACGTCTACCAGGGCACCTCCTACGCGGAGGGCAGCTCGTAGTCCACGGTCAGGCGAGGTCCCTTGTCGTCATGCTCGTAGACAACTGTCCCGGTCAGGCCGGTGAGATCGCCCACAGCCGCGACGATCCTGCCCAGCGAGGATGTCTCCGCGGCGCTCGCCCCGTGCACCATCACGAACGACCCTTCCCGGCCCGCAAGCTTCCCTGTAAAGCGCTCGACAGCCGTGTACGCCGCGGGGCCGGCGCTGGTGCCCACCATCAGCAGCTCGGCCGAACTGGTCCCCACGAGCTCGCCGTCGGCGAAGTTCTTCCCGACCGTCGCACGGCCTAGTTCCAGCGCGTCGGCGTCGTCGTACGTGGACTGGTCCCACTTGGTGATCTCGAACGGCTGGGTGAACTTCATCGGAGCCTTTCCTCCTGTACTGCGGCGCGGAGTGTCGTTGTCCACAAAGGTTCTATCAGTCGCGGCCGACAGCCCCGATCGACGTACTCTGCAGGGTATGGGTGACAACGTGGAATACAGGATCGAGCACGACACGATGGGCGAGGTCAAGGTGCCCCGCGAGGCGTTGTGGCGGGCGCAGACCCAGCGCGCGGTGGAGAACTTCCCGATCTCCGGCCAGCCGCTGGCGCCGGCGCTCGTGCACGCGCTCGCGCAGATCAAGGCGTCGGCCGCCGTGGTGAACGCCGAGCTCGGCGTGGTGCCGGCCGACCTCGCCGTGGGGATCGTCGCGGCCGCCGACCGGGTGAGCGCTGGGGAGTACGACGCGGAGTTCCCGATCGACGTGTTCCAGACCGGCTCGGGCACCTCGACGAACATGAACGTGAACGAGGTGCTCGCCACCCTGGCGACCCGCGAGCTGGGCTCCGACGTCCACCCGAACGACCACGTCAACGCGAGCCAGTCGAGCAACGACACCTTCCCGTCCGCGATCCACGTCGCCGCCACCGCCGGGGTGGTGCAGGACCTGCTGCCAGCGCTCGAGCACCTGGCGGAATCCCTGTCCCGTAAGGGATCCGAGTTCGCCGAGGTGGTCAAGTCGGGCCGCACGCACCTGATGGACGCGACGCCCGTGACGCTGGGCCAGGAGTTCAACGGCTATGCCGCCCAGGTACGCCGGGGCGCGGACCGGGTCCGGGCGACTCTGCCTCGCGTGACGGAACTGCCGCTCGGCGGCACCGCCGTCGGCACCGGGATCAACACGCCGCCCGGGTTCGCCGCGAAGGTGATCAGCGAGCTGAACCGCCGGACCGGGCTGGAGCTGAGCGAGGCCGCCGACCACTTCGAGGCCCAGGGTGCTCGTGATGGTCTGGTCGAGCTGTCCGGCCAGCTGAAGACGGTCGCCGTCAGCCTGACCAAGATCTGCAACGACCTGCGCTGGATGGGATCCGGCCCGCGCGCCGGGCTCGGCGAGATCGCGTTGCCCGACCTGCAGCCGGGCTCGAGCATCATGCCGGGCAAGGTGAATCCGGTGATCTGCGAGGCCACCCTGATGGTCGCCGCCCAGGTGATCGGCAACGACACCACCATCACGGTGGCCGGTGCCGGCGGCAACTTCGAGCTGAACGTGATGCTGCCGGTGATCGCGCGCAACCTGCTGGAGTCGATCCAGCTGCTCACCAACTCTTCCCGCCTGCTGGCGGATCGCTGCGTCGACGGGATCACCGCCAACGTGGAGCATGCCCGCGCGCTGGCCGAGTCCTCGCCGTCGATCGTCACCCCGCTGAACCGCTACATCGGCTACGAGAACGCCGCGGCCGTGGCGAAAAGCGCGCTCAAGCAGGGCAAGACGATCCGCGAGGTCGTGATCGAGAACGGTCACGTCGAGAAGGGCGACCTGACCGAGGAGCAGCTCGATGCCGCGCTCGACGTCCTCTCGATGACCAGGCCGGGCGAAGCATGACCGCGCAGACGGAGTCCGGCGTGGGGTACCGGTGGGAGCCGGGCACCACGATCGAGTGGATGTACGAGGGCACCGGCCGGCACAGCGACAAGCCGAACGTCCGGCCGATGACGGTGGTCCGCGACGACGAGGATGGTCTGGTCGCCTGGCTCGCCCCCGGCACCCCACTGATCAAGCCGGTCCTGACCGACGGACGCGAGACCCGGTACGCCGGTCCGGAGGGGATGTTCATCGAGGACAGGGTGCTGAAGTTGGACGTCTGGCGGGGCACCGGGATTCTCAAGGTCGCGCCCGCCGGGAAACCCTGGTCCGTGTGGCACTTCTGGAACGAGGACGGCAGCGTCCGCGGTTGGTACGTCAATCTGGAGGCGGAGCACCGGCGGGATCCCGAGGACAAGCGGATCAGCACGGTCGACCATGTGCTCGACCTGTGGATCCACCCGGACCGGACGATCGAGTGGAAGGACGAGGACGAACTCGAAGGCGCCGTCGCCGCCGGCCGATTCACCCCGGCCGAGGCTGAGCGGATCACGGCGGATGCGCGAGCCGCAGTACGGGAGGTGGAGGCGTGGGCGTCGCCCTTCGCCGACAACTGGCACGACTGGCGGCCCGATCCGCATCTGCGGCTACCCGAGTCCCCTACCGGCTACACGGTCAGTCACATCGCGGAGGAGCTTCTCGGCTGACGCACGCCGCGACACAACGTGTGGATCACGGGCGGGAGCTTTCCGTCGGCAGCGGACTTACCTTGAGAACATGTACACCATCGAACTGGAAGACGAGGAACTGCGACTCCTGCGGTCCGCGCTCGGGTCGTACCTGCAAGCCTTCGGGCACAACGAGGCCGACCTGCTCCGGGCAGCGAAGCACCTGATGGTCAAGCTCCCGGATCCAGCCGCCGCAGCAAACGTCAGCTGACTGCCTGCGGTCACGCGGCGAAGGTGAGGCCGCGTTCCTCGAGGGCGGCCTCAAGGATGCGGACCGCCCTCGGCCCCACGCCGTGCAACGCAAGCAGCTCACGACGGCTGCAGGCGGCCACCTGAGCCAGCGTGGTGATACCGGCCTCCAACAGCGCACTGTTCGCCGGCCGCCCAATCGGCGGCAGATCCCCGACCTGGGCAGGAACATCACGGGTACTCATGCCGCCACACGGTACCGAAGCGCCCTCGCCCTGCCCAGCCGTCAACCGCGGGGGGCAGACGGTGAGGGCGACAGGCTTGGCGGCGCCGCTCAATCCCCCCAATCCACCAACCGACCAGTTAGCTGCGGGGGCGGACGGTGAGGGGGACGGGTTTGGCGGTGGAGGTGAAGAAGTCGTTGCCCTTGTCATCGACCACGACGAAGGCGGGGAAGTCCTCGACCTCGATCTTCCAGACCGCCTCCATCCCGAGTTCGGCGTACTCGACCACGTCGACCGACTTGATGCAGTCCTGCGCCAGCCGCGCCGCCGGACCACCGATCGACCCGAGGTAGAACCCGCCGTGCTCCTTGCAGGCCGCCGTCACCTTGGCCGAGCGGTTGCCCTTGGCAAGCATCACGAAGGAACCACCCGCGGCCTGGAACTGGTCGACGTACGCGTCCATCCGGCCGGCCGTGGTCGGACCGAAGGACCCGGACGCATATCCCTCGGGCGTCTTGGCCGGCCCCGCGTAGTACACGGCGTGATCCTTCAGGTACTGCGGCATCGGCTCGCCCGCGTCGAGGCGCTCCTTGATCTTGGCGTGCGCGATGTCGCGTGCCACCACCAGCGGTCCGTTCAGCGACACCCGCGTCTTCACCGGCAGCTTCGACAGCTCGGTGCGGATCTCGCTCATCGGCCGGTTCAGGTCGATCCGCACGACCTCCGCGTCGTCCGCCAGGTGTTCGTCGGTCGTGTCGGGCAGGAACCGCGCCGGGTCACGCTCGAGCTGCTCCAGGAAGACGCCCTCGGGGGTGATCTTCGCCAGCGCCTGCCGGTCGGCCGAGCACGACACCGCGATCGCGACCGGGCAGGACGCGCCGTGCCGCGGCAACCTGATCACCCGGACGTCGTGGCAGAAGTACTTGCCGCCGAACTGCGCGCCGATCCCGAACTGCTGGGTCAGCTCGAACACCTGCTGCTCCAGCTCGACATCGCGGAACCCGTGCGCCAGCGGCGATCCCGTGGTCGGGAGCGAGTCGAGGTAGTGCGCCGAGGCGTACTTCGCCGTCTTCAGCGCGTACTCCGCGGACGTCCCGCCGACGACGATCGCGAGGTGGTACGGCGGGCAGGCTGCGGTCCCAAGCGAGCGGATCTTCTCGTCCAGGAACTTCATCATCCCGTCCGGGTTGAGCACCGCCTTCGTCTCCTGGAACAGGAACGACTTGTTCGCCGAGCCGCCGCCCTTGGCCATGAAGAGGAACTTGTACGCCGGGTCGCCGTTGGCCGGGGTGGAGTACAGCTCGATCTGGGCCGGCAGGTTGGACCCGGTGTTCTTCTCCTCCCACATGGTCAGCGGCGCCATCTGGGAGTAGCGCAGGTTCAGCTTCGTGTACGCGTCGTACACGCCGCGGCTGATCCACTCCTCGTCCACGGCGCTCGTGAGCACGCCTTCGGACTTCTTGCCCATCACGATCGCGGTGCCGGTGTCCTGACACATCGGCAGCACCCCACCGGCCGAGATGTTCGCGTTCTTCAGCAGGTCGAGCGCGACGAACCGGTCGTTCCCCGAGGCCTCGGGGTCGTCGATGATCCGGCGCAGCTGGGTCAGGTGCGCCGAGCGCAGGTAGTGCGAGATGTCGTGCATCGCCTCGGCGGTGAGCGCCTGCAGGACCGACGGCTCCACCTGCAGAAAGGTGCGATCGCCGGCCGTGAAGGTGCTCACTCCCTCGGTGGTGAGGAGCCGGTACTCCGTGTCGTCGGCCCCCAGCGGGAGCAGTTCGGAGTAGTCGAAGTCGGCGGACACCGGTCGTACCTCCAGGCAAGTGGTCTGAGATTCGACCCAAGCCTAGAACCGCCCACCCCGGTCCGTCCCCGCGCCCTACCCGGATGTGTCCTGAACCACCACCACCGCTAACCGGTGTCGGTAGCGTGTCCGCCTCTGAAGGCGGCCGCATCCTCGTCGAGGACGAGAGCCGGACCACCTGGGAGAACGTCAGCAAGGTCATCCCGCTGATCGAGGAGGTGGATCGGATCAAGATCGTCTCCCAGTCGCTGCACGCCGAGAAGGCGCGGGGTCAGGGTCATTTGTCAGGGGTGAACCCGGGAGATTACTCATCTGCGGTGGCCTTCAGCCACGCGTAAGGTTTTGTCGTGGCCCAGGATGAGGTACCCCAGCAGAGCAACGATTCGTCGCACGTGCCGGCCCAGCCGAGCGGAGACGAGTTGGCGCTGCGCAGACGGGTCTCGGACCTCGAGCGGGAGAACGTCGCCGAGGTACTCCGCGAGGCCGCGGGGGAGGGCCGGCTCAGCTACACCGAACTCGAGGACCGCCTGGAGTCCGTCTACGGCGCGAAGACCTACGGTGAACTGATCGAGGTCTCATCCGACCTGCCGAACGGCCTCACGCTGCCGACGCAGTACGGGCAGCAGGAGCCCGCGCAGTACGGGAACCAGCAGTACGGGATTCAGCCGGCACCGCAGTACGGGGGAGCGGTGGTCGAGGTCGGGCCGACGATCAACGTCTTCCTGTCCGACACCAAGCGCATCGGCGGCTGGCTGGCGCCGCGGCGGCAGGAGGTGCACGCGGTCCTCGGCGACGTGACGCTGGACTACACCGAGGCCCAGATCCCGTTCGACGAGGTCTACCTCGACGTCCGGTGCATCCTCGCCGACGTGAAGATCCGCGTCCCGCAGAACGCGATCGTGCATCTGGAAGGCAACCCGGTGCTGGGCTCCATCTCCGAGCAGGAAGCCGGCTTCGGCGGCGTCGTCGAGCCGGCCACAGCACCACCAAAAACCTTCCACATCCGCGCCAACGCCGTCCTCGGCGACATCAAGATCCGCCGAGGCCCCCGCCTCAGCAAACGCCTCCGCCTCACCTGAACAGCTCAGACCAACCGATTGGTCTCCTCCACGACGGCCGAGTGGATGCCCATCGAGGTCTCTTGCAGGTACTGCTTCCGCAACTCATGGGCCCGCTGATAGCTCTCGGACTTGAGTGCCTCCTGCATTTCCTCGACGGAGTCAAAGCTGATCTGAACGATCGCGTCGATCGGCGGCTCGGCGTCGTCCGTCATCAGGTCGGCCAGGAAGTACTGCACATAGGCCCTGGTCTGCGGCAGTTCCTGGTACGTCGGCCCGTAGTCGACCTTCATGAACCGCCGGAACTCCTCGGTGCTGATCTCCGGCCTCTTCCGGATCACCGTCAGCAGCGTGTGCATCCCGCGCTCTCCCTCCAGGCTCGGCACTGAACACCTGTTCAGGATCGAAATCTATCATGAACAGGTGTTCAATAGCTCCGTGCCCAAAGAGGATTCGCGCGATCTCCGCGCCACCCTGCTCGCCACCGCGATCGACATGCTCGCCGAACCGCAGGCCGTCGCAGTACCGTCACTTCGCTCGATCGCCCGCGCGTGTGGTGTGGCTCCGTCGGCCGTCTACTGGCATTTCCCGTCCGAGGCGGAGCTACGGTCGGCGGTCCTGGATGCGGAGTACACGGACATGGTCGACTCGATCGAGCACGCCCTCGAGATCGGAGGACCCGACACCGACCCCCTCGAGATCGCTGGCGACGCCTACGTGAGCTGGGGCCTGGCCCACCCCGGCGCGTACCAACTCCTGTTCGAAAGCAACGACCCGATCCCCGAAACCCGCGCCGACAACGGCCCGCGCCTCCAACGCCGCATTGTCGACCTCGCCGCGGCGGTAGACCCCGACGACCCGTTCTCGGCAGCCCTGCTCCTGTGGACCGTCTGGCACGGCCTGGTCTCCCTACGCCTCCACAAAACCGACTGGCCCTGGGGCCTCACCCCCACCCAAGCCAACACCCGCCTGATCACCGCCCTGAAGCATCCGGCCGTCGACTGAGGCGACGCCATCTTCGTTATAGCATCGCTGCTATGACCTTGGGTACCGTCGAACTTGAGGCTGAAAGTGCGCGACTGGCTGGAGAGCCTGCCTACAGCACTCTTCGGAAGGGAACGACGGATCGTGTTGTTGACGGTGTTCCGTAAGTCGCGAACTCGCGAGACACGTGAGGTCGAGAGGGCTAGGAGAGCCTTCCAGAGGTGCGTTCGCGAGGAACATAGTGTGTCGACGGCAGAGGAGGTATGACGTGAGTGGTCGGCGGAGTTGGGAGCAGGTTCGGCGGGAGCGTATGAACGAGCCGGGCGCTGAGGAGGCGTATGACGCTGCGCGGCGTGCCTTCGAGCTCGGCGCGGCAGTGCGGCAGATGCGTGAAGAACGTGGTTGGACCCAGACCACGCTTGCGGATGCCGCCGGCATGACGCAGTCAGCGTTGGCGCGGTTCGAGGCCGGTGGGACAGTTCCGACCCTGGCGCTGCTCGAGCGGATCGCTCAGGCGCTGGACGCGCATCTGGTGGTGAAGTTCGACCAGGGCAGTTCGGCGGCTTAGGACGGCTCGGGGGTTTGGGCGGCGTGCTGGTCTGGGGTCGGGAGCGGGTGGGTGGCGTCGAGGGTTCGGAGCCAGTGGGAGAACTCAGCTAGGTCTAGGACGTGGTCTTTGCCGACGGTCAGCGGGTAGGCCCAGCGGTCGGTGGACTGGATGGCGAGGCTTCTGACGAGGGCGGGGCCGGTCGGGGTGCCGATACTCCCGATCTGGCTCCAGCGGAGGTCGTGTTTTGCGCGGCGGCCGATTCGGATGCCTTCGCGGTCGACCGTCAGCACCGGCCGCCGGGTGACCAGTTGCCAGACGCAGGCGATGGCCATGACGAGGAAGCCTCCGCCGGCGATCAGGCCGACGATGTCCCACCACTCTTCGCTGTCGTGGAACATCCGCCAGACGGGCTCGGCAACAGCCCTCAGCACCAATGCCACCACGAACACGAGCCGAAACAGCACCCGCCGAGTCCGCTGCGGGAACACGACGCGCCCGGTCCGGTCCAGCTCGGCAGACCAGACTGCTGCGCCTGCGTCACCCATCACCACGTGATCCCCCAGTCGTAGCCCAGCCCCGCGCCTACTGTAAGTGCCGCGTCGGTCCCTCAGCTGCCCCTCTGAGCAGAGGAAACTGCGGTACATGTCGAGGATCCGGTGGGTGCTTGCCTGGGTCTTCGTGCGAGGACCGGCCGCGCTCTATCAGTTGGGCGAGTCAGGATCGTGGATCTTCACCCCGATCCTGTTGGCGGGGATGGCCCTGACAGCCGGTGCGGGAGCGGGCGTCGGCGCTCTGGCCGGGGTGCTCGCCGGTACGCCGGTCTCCGATGCAAGCTTCAACGGCGTGATGATCGGCCTGGGGACTGCGATTGGCTGGCTGGTGATGTCGCTCCTGGTCATCGGCATCCTGTGGATCCGGGGCATCTCGCCGACCGAGGCCTTCGCCGGGTCGCAACAAGAGCCGCAACAAGACCCGCAGCAAGAGCCGCAGCAGGAGCCGCACGGTCGGCATGCGGGGAAGCCGGCGGCGGGTGGTTGGCGTCGGCGCGGGGAGCCGCTGGTGCCGGGCTCGCTGGTCGGCTTCTTCGCGCTGATCGCGGTGATCTTCGGCTTCCTCGCAGCGAACGCCTGGCACGACTCGCAGCCGTGGGACGAGCCGACGGCCGTGGTCGACGGAGTGGTCGTGGAGGTCGATGGGCCGGGAGCGATCGAGCGAGGCTCCGGGAAGGCGCTTGTCCGGTACTCCGACGACCACACGATTGAGATCAGCAGAGACCCCGACGACGAGCACTTTCTCCAGCTCAGGGACGTGCTACCGGTGGAGTACGCCGTCGCGCGGCCGGGGCGCGCGCGGGCTGTCTGGGCGGTCGAGTCGGCACGAGGCGACCTGACGTTGTGGGGGCTGTTGGCCGGAACCTGCGCAGTACTGGCTGTTGCCAGTGGCGTGGGGTACGTCGTCGGGCGGCGGAGGCGTTAGTCGGGGCGTTGTTGTTCGTGGAGGTGGCGGAGCCATTGGCTGAACTCGGCTAGTTCCTGGACGTTGTCCTTGCCGATGGTGAGGGCGGTGGCGTGGCTGTTGGCGGGCTGGATGGCGATGCTGCTGACGAGGGAGAGGCCGGTCGGGTCGCTGATGCTGCCGATCTGGCTCCAGCGGACCACCTCCTTGGACCGGCGGCCCAGTCGGATGCCTTCGAGGTCCACGGTGACGACCGGCCTCAAGGTGATCAGTTGCCAGCCGGTCCAGACCACGAGGATGACGAACCCCGCGAGCGCCGTGACGCGGAGGACGCCCATCGCGCCATCCATGTCGCCGTCGCGGACGTGGTCGACGATGGTGCTGATCGAGCCGATCATCAGCAGCAGGCCGAAGGCCAGGCGGATCAGCAGGCGGTTGCGGCGTTGCGGGAACACCACCCGCCCGGACGTCTCGAACTCGGCGGTCCACGCGCCCGCAGTACTCATGATCAGCCCCAGGTGGAAACGTACTCGGCGGCGGTCGGCGGGTCGGCGCCGTGCCGGGTGCAGGTGATCGCGGCCGCCCGCACCGCGTAGTCGACGACCTCGCGCAGATTCTTCTCGTCCAGACCTTCCAGCCGTACTGCGCCCAGTAACCCGCGCGAGTGCAGTCCCGCGATCAGCGCGGACATGAACGAATCACCCGCGCCCACTGTGTCGACCACGTCGATCTCAGGCGCGGAGACCTCCACCCGCGCGGTCCGGCTCACTCCAAGAGCCCCCTCGCCGCCCAGCGTGATCACCACGCACCGAGTCCGGTCAACGCTCAACAGCTCGGCCGCGATCTCGTCCGGTGACAGCCCGGGCCGGAGGAACTCACAGTCCTCATCACTCAGCTTGACCAGATCTGCCGCCGCAGCAAGAGCCCGTACTGCGGACCAGGTGGTCACCGGGTCTGGGGTGATCGTCGGGCGCGCGTTCGGGTCGAGCGTCACGGTGACGGGTTGATCCACGAGCGCGCCCAGGAAGTCCCGGATCGCGTCCGCTCCTGGTTCGAGCAGGGTCGCGATGGAGCCGGTGTGGACTGCCGGGCAACCTCTGGACAGCGTGAGCTTCGGTGGTTCCCAGGTGATGTCGAACTGGTACGACGCGACCCCGTGGCTGTCGAGGGTCGCGGTCGCCGTACTGGTCCGGAAGTTCGGATCCACCGAGCCCGGTGCGAGCTGGACTCCGTTGCCGAAGAGGTGCGCGCCGAGCTGGTCGCCGTACGGGTCGGTGCCGATGCGGGTGACCAGCTGGGTGGGGACGCCGAGGCGGGCGAGGCCGACCGCGACGTTGGCGGGGGAGCCGCCCGGGGTCGCCAAGGTGGCGTTCTTGCCGTTCTTGCCAGACCCGTTGCCGACGATGTCCACGAGAGCCTCGCCGATGACGAGGACGGGTGCCGTCATCGGGCGTGCTCGAAGTCGATGGCGGAGTACGCGCGGAGCTTGGAGAGCTGGTGCTCGCTCTCGATGCTGCGGATCGTGCCGCTGCGCGAGCGCATCACCAGCGAGTGGGTGCGCGCGATCGAGCTGCGGTAGCGGACGCCGCGGAGCAGTTCGCCGTCGGTGATGCCGGTGGCGACGAAGAAACAGTCGTCACCGCTGACCAGGTCGTCGGTGTCCAGCACCCGGTCGAGGTCGTGGCCGGCGTCGAGTGCCTTCTGCCGTTCGTCGTCGTCGCGCGGCCAGAGCCTGCCCTGGATCAGTCCGCCGATGCACTTCATCGCACAGGCGGCGATGATCCCCTCGGGCGTGCCGCCGATGCCGACCAGCATGTCCAGGCCGGTGTCGGGCCGCGCTGCCTCCACCGCCCCCGCGACGTCGCCGTCGCTGATGAACTTGATCCGCGCGCCGGTGGCCCGGATCTGCATGGCGAGATCCTGGTGCCGCGGCCGGTCCAGCAGGACGACGGTGACGTCGTCCACGGACGAGCCCTTCGCCTTCGCGACCCGGCGGATGTTCTCCGCGACCGGCAGGCGGATGTCCACCACGTCCGCCGCCTCGGGGCCGACCACCAGCTTCTCCATGTAGAACACCGCGGACGGGTCGTACATGGTGTGGCGCGGGGCCACCGCCATCACCGCGATCCCGTTCGCCATCCCCTTGGCGACCAGCGTGGTGCCGTCGACCGGGTCCACCGCGACGTCGCACTCCGGGCCCTCGCCCGAGCCCACCTGCTCGCCGTTGTAGAGCATCGGGGCGTTGTCCTTCTCGCCCTCGCCGATCACCACCACCCCGTTCATGCCGACCGTGCCGATCAGCGTGCGCATCGCGTTCACCGCCGCGCCGTCGGCGCCGTTCTTGTCGCCGCGACCGACCCAGCGGCCGGCCGCCATCGCGGCTGCCTCGGTCACCCGGACCAGCTCGAGGGCCAGGTTGCGGTCGGGCGCATGCTCGTCGACCTCGAGATGGGCGGGAGGGGTACTGGGGTCGCTCATGCCACGGATCGTAGCCAACGGCCGACCGGGGTGGTCGGGCGAGATCGGGAGCAGGGACACTGGTGGCATGAGTTCGACTGGTCAGGAGCAGGATCACGCCAAGGAGGCGGCGGCCCGGGAGCAGGCGCGGGTCCGCGCGGAGGCCGAGGCGTACCGCAAGG
>NZ_DASRXP010000354.1:0-5515 GCF_035687465.1 Kribbella sp. | reverse complement strand
CGGGTGATCGCCTCCCTGACCAGACGATTCGGTGATCTCGACATCGCCGAGGAGGCGGCGGCCGAGGCGTTCGCGATCGCCGTCGAGAAGTGGCCGGCCGACGGCGTACCGCCGAATCCCGGCGCCTGGTTGACCACGACCGCCACCCGTAAGGCGATCGACCGGATCCGGCGTGAGAACAAACGCGACGACAAGCACAAGGAGGCTTTGATGGTGTCCGACGACGACTCCCCCGAGCCTCTCGGCGCCATCGACGACGAGCGACTCCGGCTGGTCTTCACCTGCTGTCACCCGGCGCTCGCGATGGAGACCCGGATGGCGCTGACACTGCGCATGGTCGGCGGTCTGACCGTGCCCGAGATCGCCCGCGCCTTCCTGGTGCAGGAGACCGCCATGGGGCAACGGATCACCCGCGCGAAGGCCAAGATCAAGGCTGCTCGCATCCCCTATCGGGTGCCGTCCGCGGAGGATCTCCCGGCCCGCGTCTCCGGCGTACTCGCTGTCCTCTTCCTGGTGTTCAACGAGGGCTACCTGGCGACCGGTCCCGACACCGATCCCGTGCGTCACGACCTCACCGCCGAGGCGATCCGGCTCACTCGCCAGATCCGTGCCCTGATGCCGGAGGACGGTGAGGTGGCCGGGCTGCTGGCGCTGATGCTCCTCACCGAGGCTCGCCGTACGGCTCGGGTTTCGGCCAGCGGCGAACTGGTCACCCTTGACGAGCAGGATCGAGGGGCCTGGGATGCGGCGCTGATCGCCGAGGGGCATCGGCTGGTGCGCGAGCGCCTGGCGGCCGGAGTGGCTCCGGGTCGGTACCAGATCCTCGCGGCGATCAACGCTGTGCACACCTCCGCCCGCGACGTCCGCGACACCGACTGGTCGCAGGTCGTTGCCCTGTACGACCAGCTCGTCCGCCTCGACTCGTCGGCGATCGTCGCCCTCAACCGGGCCATCGCGGTCGCCGAGCTGGACGGGCCGGAGGTGGCATTGGCAGCCGTCGACCGTCTTGAGGACAAGTTGGCCGGCTATCACGCGTACCACGCGACCCGCGCCGACCTGCTGCGCCGGCTGGGCCACAGTCAGCAGGCGCGGGCGGCGTACGACAAAGCCATCGAGCTTGCGGGCAACACCGCCGAGATCGCCTATCTGACCCGCCGCCGCGACCAACTGGGGAGTTAGCTCTCTATTTGGTCAGCGCGTCGAGGTCGCGTACGGCGTAGCGGTGGTGCTCCCACTCCTCCTCGAGGATCGTGTGGAGGCAGGACAGAACGGTCTCGGGATACTCAGGGGCCCAAGGGTTCTTGCGGATCGCTGTCAGGTCGTCCGCGGTGATCGTGGCGAGGAAGTCGCGGACCATGGCCACGCGGTCGGCCCGGACTTCGAGTACCTCGGCGTACGACGGCTTGGTTGTCGCGAAGACCGACATGTCGTTGCCGTCGGTCTCGTATTCGACGTTCGGCTGACCTAGCGGATGGAACGGCTGATCGATCGCGAGGATCGCCCGGCCCAGCCAGGTGTCCGTGGCCATCACCAGGTGCCGCAGCGTCTGCGCGAACGACCACTCGCCGTCCACGGAAACGTCGACCGTGCCTTCCGGCATCGACGCGACCCGCTCGATCGTGTCGGCCCAGATGCGTTCGAGCGCTGCCCAGGCTGCGCGGAGGCTGTCGGGATCGGCGGCCTGCCGGTCGGCGCGGCCGGGAAAGCGGCGGTTGAGCTCGGCCTCGACGAACGGGACGACGTTGACGCCGTTGACGAGCAGGACGTTCTCGCCGGCGAGGAGCCACGGTGCGTCGAGGTCCGCCCCGGCCACCTCGGCCGCGCGCATCACCACACCGGACAGATCAGATCGGACGAACCGCGCCCCGCGCAGGTTCACATCAACGAACTGCGCTTCCTTCAGATCATCGAACTGGTTGAAGGCTGCCATGCTGACCTCCGGCCTAACGGGTGGTGACAGCGCTGCTTCGGCGATGGCGCGGTGAGCGTACGACAGCTGCTGCCATGGGCGTCAATACTCGGCCGGTGCCACAAGTGGCAATTTAATCGCTTTGCTTGGCAGGTGCGGGGTGCTTAGTTTGCAGGATGACTACTCAGCTCGTTGCGCTCTCGTTCGATGCGAAGGACCCGCGTGGTCTCGCGGGGTTCTGGGGTGGTGTGCTGGGTTGGGAGGTGGTCGAGGACCCGTACGACGGCATCGCGCTGCTGCCGAGCGATGACACTGGGTTCCGGTTGCGATTTCTTCCTAGTCAGGAGCCGAAGACCGGGCAGAACCAGGTGCACTTCGATCTGACGAGTCAGTCGCTCGAGGAGCAGCAGCAGACGGTGGCGAGGGCGCTCGAGCTCGGTGGCCGGCATCTCGACATCGGTCAGGGTGCGGACGCGCTTCATGTGGTGCTCGCCGACCCCGAAGGCAACGAGTTCTGCGTCATCGAGCCGGGCAACAACTTCCTTGCTGACTGTGGATTCATCGGTGCGCTGTCGAGCGACGGCTCGCAGGAGGTCGGGTACTTCTGGAGCAAGGCGCTGGACTGGCCGCTGGTCTGGGACCAGGACGAAGAGACCGCGATCCGCTCGCCGCACGGCGGCCCGAAGATCACCTGGGGCGGTCCCCCGGTGAACCCGAAGACCGGGAAGAACCGGCTGCACTTCGACCTCGCTCCCCCGGCTGACGGTGATCAGCAGGCGGAGGTCGACCGTCTGGTCTCGCTCGGGGCGACCCGAATCGACATCGGCCAGGGCGAGGTCAGCTGGATCGTGCTGGCCGACCCCGACGGCAACGAGTTCTGCGTACTGACTCCTCGCTAGGGGGCAGTGGACGGCGATGGCGGGTGCTGTTCGCGATCGCGATCGCTACACCGGCGTTTTGCCTGTTCGATCGCGAGTGTTCACCAGCCACGGCGTCGGCGTACGGCAGACTCGGCGGTATGAAGTTGGGGCAGCTGGCGAGTGAGCGGCGGCGGTTGACGGCGTTCTGGGGTGCGACCGTGGTGCAGGTGGCCGCCATCGCGTTTGACGCCAAGGTGCTGAAGCGGGCCAGCAAGGTGACATTGATGCCTTTGCTCCTCTCCTGGGCTCGGACCCAGCAGGCGCCGCCGATGCTGCAAGCCGCGCTGTTGGCGTCAGCGGCCGGCGACCTCTTGCTGGAGACTGATCTGCAGCTGGCTGGGATGGCGGCCTTTGCTGCAGCCCATGCCTGCTACCTAGCTGTGTTCCTGTCCAAGCCCGGAGAACGGTCGTGGCGCGTGGCGGCGGCGTACGGCGCGCTGTGGGCGGCCATGGTCGCGCTGCTCACCCCGGGGATGAACGGCGCTGAACGAGTGCCGGTCGCGGTCTACGCACTGTTGCTCACAGCAACTGCCATCGTCTCGCGCTGGCACAGTCCACGCAGCGGGCTCGGCGGCACGCTCTTCCTGATCTCCGACGCGTTGATCGCCATGCGCCTGGCCGGCCGGGACTTCCCGTTCCGCGGCGCCCTGGTGATGTCGACCTACGCCGCCGGCCAGTACTTCCTGGCCTCGGGCCTTCGCTCCCCCAGGACTGCATCCGATCACTGATTTAGGATCTGGTGCATGTCTGAAGTCAAGCTGATTGTCCTCAACGGTGGGTCCAGTTCGGGGAAGTCGGGGATCGTGAGATGTCTTCAGGCGGTTCTGGCGGAGCCGTGGCTGGCGTTCGGGGTGGACAGTTTCGTCGATGCGCTGCCGGCCGCGATGCAGGCCTCGGACGCCGGCATCGACTTCGGTCCGGACGGTGAGGTGGTCGTCGGACCGGTGTTCCGGCAGTTGGAGGCGGCCTGGACGAACGGGATCGTCGCGATGGCGCGGGGCGGCGCGAACATCATCGTCGACGATGTCTTCCTCGGCGGAGCGTCCTCGCAGCGACGCTGGCAAGATGCCCTCGGCAACCTCGAGGTCCTGTGGGTCGGGGTGCGGTGCAGCGCGGAGGTCGCTGCGGGTCGCGAGCTCGCCCGGGGTGACCGGTCTGTCGGCATGGCCGCCTTGCAGGCTGACGTGGTGCACGAGGGCGTGAAGTACGACGTGGAGGTCGATTCCACCCACGCGGAGGCCATCGATTGCGCTCGGACCATCGCGCAGTACGTCAGCTGATCAGCGTTTGCGCCAGATGAAGATCTCGGTGCTCGGCTGGCGTTCGGAGAAGCGGTTCGTGGGTGAGGTCTCCGCAAGAAGTTGCCGGAGGTCCGCCTCGAAGACGTTGCGTTGGACGCCGAAGAGGTGTGGTGCAGAAGAGGATGTGGAGAACACCAGGGCCACGACCTCATCGGCTGTGCGGACCAGGGCGTGTCCCCCGGGTACGACGTAGCGCTCCCTGTCGGCGAAACCTGCTCGGCTGAAGACGGCGGCCTCATTGCCTGGCGTGCCGTTCGGCAGTACTCCGCGGCCGGCTCGGCGTACCGGTCCTAGGTAGTGCTCGACCAGGTCCTGGATGGCCGGGTAAGGAACTGCTGGATGTGGGAGGCCTTCGACGGTTCGGGTCTCGGTCTTGAGGTCTGCGATGTGTACTACGGCGCCCGTCGGCTGGAGCAGGTCCTTGACCGTCGCCGCCACCAGGTCACGGTCCATCCAGTGGAAGGAGTTGCCGAAGCTCGCGACAGTGAACATGCCGAGGTCCGCGGGCAACTCCTCGGCGAGGGCCTGGATCCAGCGCGTCTTCTGGGATAGGCCCGCGTCTTCTGCCAGTTGCGTGGCTTCGGCGATCATGCCGCGGTCGGGGTCGACGCCGACAGTCTCACTGAAGTGATCCGCCAGGCTGAGGGCGAGAGTGCCTGGTCCACAGCCGATGTCGAGTAGGCGCCCCTGTCCGTCGAGGGTTAGAGCCTCGGCGAGCGTGTCTATCCAGCCAGGTGCGTACGGGAGTCGACCACGTTGGTAGTACGGAGCCGCGCCTGAGAACAACGTGTCATCCCACTCCCAGCTCACAACCATGCCGCCATCATGCCCCGGGCGTTCCGGCTGCGCGATCGAATATGGATGGGGTGAAAGTGCTCAGCGGGTGGGCACTTTGTTTGGGAGACTCGGGGTATGCGTGCTGATCGGCTGGTTGCCACTCTGCTGTTGATGCAGGCTCGTGGGCGGGTTACGGCAGCCGAGTTGGCAGAGGAACTGGAGATCTCTGTCGCGACGGCTCGGCGGGATCTCGAGGCGTTGTCGACCGCGGGGATTCCGGTCTATCCGCAGCCTGGGCGCAACGGTGGATGGTCGTTGCTGGGTGGGTCGCGGACCGACCTGAGTGGGCTGACGTCGTCCGAGGCGCAGGCGTTGTTCCTGCTCGTCGGCCCGGCGGCATCCATCGCGCCGGAGGCGAAAGCGGCGCTGCGGAAGCTCGTACGGGCTCTTCCTGAGACGTTCAGGGGTGATGCCGAGGCGGCGGCTGAGGCTGTGGTGATCGATCCGGCGCGCTGGGGTGAGCATGAGAAGGATCGGCCGGACGTCGTGAAGGATCTGCAGGATGCCGTGGTTCGGCGGCTGAAGGTGCGGCTGACCTACTCGAGCCG
>NZ_DASRXP010000353.1:0-2789 GCF_035687465.1 Kribbella sp. | reverse complement strand
CCCTCGGCACCCTCGAGCCGCTGCGTGGGCAACTACGGATCGCGCTCAACAACGGCGTCACCCCGGAGGAGATCGTCGAGGCCTTCATCCAACTCGAGGCCTACGCCGGCGCCGCCCGCGCCTTCGAGAGCTACCAGATCGCAGCGGAAGTCTTCGCGGAGAAGGCCACCGCCGACTAGGGCGACACGGTGCGGAGGCTCCCGGGTGTGGGTGGGAGCGGGGTCGCTGGCAGAATCGGCGGCATGTCAGCAGCCGTCCCCGACGACACCCCTGTGCCGGCCGAGCCCGCGACGACCCGGCGCCCCCGGGTTCTGTCCGGGATCCAGCCCACAGCGGACTCCTTCCACTTCGGCAACTACCTCGGCGCGGTGCGTCAGTGGGTCGCCCTGCAGGAGGACCACGACGCGTTCTACTGCGTGGTGGACCTGCACGCGATCACGGTCGAGTACGAACCGAAGGCGCTGCGGGACCGGACCCGCCGCTCGGTCGCGCAGCTGCTGGCGGCCGGGATCGACCCGGAGCGGTCGACGCTGTTCGTCCAGTCGCACGTGCCGGAGCACGCCCAGCTCGGCTGGGTGCTCGGCTGCATCACCGGCTTCGGCGAGGCCAGCCGGATGACCCAGTTCAAGGACAAGTCGTCCAAGGGCGGCACCGACCGGGCCACCGTCGGCCTGTTCACGTACCCGATCCTGCAGGCCGCGGACATCCTGATCTACCAGGCCGACCGGGTCCCGGTCGGTGAGGATCAGCGTCAGCACCTGGAGCTGACCCGCGACCTGGCGCAGCGCTTCAACCACCGGTTCGGGAAGACCTTCCGGCTGCCGGAGCCGTACATCGTCAAGGAGACGGCGAAGATCGCCGACCTGCAGGACCCGACCGCGAAGATGAGCAAGTCGTCCTCGTCGCCGGCCGGCATCATCGACCTGCTGGACGATCCGAAGGTGAGTGCGAAGAAGATCCGCTCGGCCGTCACAGACTCCGGCCGTGACGTCATCTTCGACCAGGAGAACAAGGCCGGCGTCGCGAACCTGCTGACCATCTACTCCGCGCTCAGCGGCCGCAAGATCAGCGAACTCGAGGACGAGTACGCCGGTCGCGGCTACGGCGACTTCAAGAAGGACCTGGCCGAGCAGGTGGTCGAGTTCGTCACCCCGTTCCGGGAGAAGACGCTGGCCTACCTGGACGACCCGGCCGAGTTGGACGCGATCCTGGCCCGCGGGGCCGAGCGCGCCCGCGCCGTCACCGAGCCGACCCTTCGCCGGGTCTACGACCGGCTCGGTTTCGTGCCCGCCGCCGGGTCCCTTTCCGGGCCGGGCCGGTAGGCCGCCGGATGGCCACAATCGGTGTCGCGATCCCGATCGCGGAACCCTACGGTTCGGAGCTGCAGAAATACCGGGCCGACTTCGGAGATCCGATGGCCTCGTCGATCCCGACCCATGTGACGTTGTTGCCGCCGACCGAGGTGGCCGACGAGGACCTGGCGACCATCGACGACCACCTGCTGCAGGTGGCGGCCCGGTTCCCGAGCTTCCGGATCCGGCTCCGTGGTACGGCGACCTTCCGGCCGATCTCGCCGGTGGTCTTCGTCACGCTGGCCGAGGGGATCTCGTCCTGCGAGGTGCTGCAGTCGCAGGTCCGGTCGGGACCGCTCCAGGGTGAGCTGCGGTTCCCGTACCACCCGCACGTGACGGTTGCGCACGACCTGGACAAGGAGGCGTTGGACCTCGCGTACGACGCGTTGTCGACGTACGACTGCGCCTTCGACGTGGACGCCTTCAGCCGGTACGAGCACGGCGCGGACGGCGTGTGGCGGCCCCAGCGCTCCTTCCCGCTGGCAGGCTAGTACTCCGCGACCCCGGGGGTACAGGAGCACCATGGCAGTCAAAGCGCGGGCCAAAGCGGTCTGGAACCGGTTCAGCCGGTCCCAGGTGTGGCGGGCCTGGAAGCGGTACGGCGACCGGCGGGGCAACCGCCTCGCCGGGGCGACGACCTTCTTCGCCTTCCTCTCGATGTTCCCGTTGATCGTGCTGGCGGCGGCGATCACCGGCCGGCTGCTGAACGACGGGGCGGTGCAGGACCTGAAAGATGCCCTGAGCACCAATCTGCCGGGGATCGGCGACAAGATCGATCTCGATTCGCTGATCGACCACGCCGGCACCATCGGGCTGATCTCGGCCGTCACCCTGTTGCTGACCGGCCTCGGCTGGATCGACTCGCTGCGGGCCTCGATCCGGTCCATGCACGAACTCGACGACCAGCCCGGTAACGCCGTGAGGCTCAAGGTGATGGACCTCGGCGCCCTGATCGGCCTGGGCGCGATCGGCCTGATCGCCACCGGCGCGTCGTCCTTCCTCACCGGCCTGTCGAAGAAGGTCGTCGGGTGGACCGGGCTGGAGAACACCTGGTTCGCCAACTGGGGGCTCGACCTGGTCAGCATCGTGGTCGGTGTCGGGGCCGGTGCGGTGTTGTTCCTGTATCTGCAGACCGCCTTGCCACGGATCGTGCTGCCCCGCAAGGTGGCACTGATCGCGGCTCTTGCCGGCGGCATCCTCTTCTACCTGGCGCAGCGGCTCGGCAACGTTTATGTCGACGGCGTGATCGGCAACAACGCGGCCTATGGCGCGCTCGCCCTGCCGCTCGCTTTGCTGGTCTGGATCTACCTGCTGACCAGGGCGATCATGCTGATCGCGGCGTGGGCGAAGGAAGCGACGCTCGACTATCGCCGGCGTACCGGCGAGGCCGAGGAAGCAGCTCGCGCCGCGATGCCCTTCGAGACCGAGCAGCCCGCG
>NZ_DASRXP010000352.1:0-12713 GCF_035687465.1 Kribbella sp. | reverse complement strand
GGTCTTGCCGCCGTCGATCCAGTGCACCAAATGATGCGCTTCGCAGCTGATCGGCGGGGCGCCGCACACGACGCAGCCGCGGTCGCGGAAGTTCAGGGCTTTGCGGATGTGGCCGGTGACGAACCGTTTCGTCCAGCCGACATCCAACGGCACGGAGTTCTTACCCAGGATGATCGGGGTGACCGCGGCGTCGCAGGCCAGCCGGCGGATCGCGGCCGCGGACAGGCCGTCGCCGTAGACCAGGTCACCGATCCCGGCACCGCCGGTGCCGGAGCGGAGGTCTTCCAGGTCGGCGGTGATGGTGATGTGCGCCTTCGGCCCGTCACCATCGACGAAAGCGTCACTGGCCGCGGCGCCGGCTGCGGTGTTCAGGACCGTCGTCAACGCGTCGGCCTGGCGTTTGTCGCGCGACCGCGGATCCAACTCACCATCGACGGTCTTATGGGGTTTCGCGCCGGCGTGAATCATCGCCTTGAGCAGTTCGGCGTTCTCGTTGGCGAGGTAGCCGGTGAACTTGACGCCGTGGTCGGCGTCGCGCAGCGAGAGCGCTTCGCGGGCGTAGGCCTTGTCTTCGGCGGGTTCGGGGCCGTCGGTGTCGAGCAGATCGCACGCGTGCTTGGCGGCCTTGCGTAGCTCGACCGGGTTCAGGTGCGCGGCGAGTTTCACTAGTTCCTGTTCGGCGACCTCGATGTCCTCGACCGGGACCGTGTCCGGCAGTTTCTCCAACGCGGCCACGATCACCTGCGCCTGCGCCGGACGAACCACCACCCGCCCCCGCACCCCACCACCCGAGTCGGCACCGTCCGCATCCGAGCCTGCGTCGACGTCCGCGGCAACGTCCGAGTCGCTAGCAGCATCGCCGCCGGCCTCAGCCTCAGCCTCGAGGTCACCATCACCGTCGCCGTCGAGGTCGAGGTCGGTGGGGTCGGGGAGTCCTGCGGCGACGGCGGCGTACCTAGGGAGGGCTTTGGCGAGAGTGAGGTCTCGGCGGACGTCGCGGGGGTGGAGGTTGTGGCGCAGCGACAACAGCTCGATGGTGTCGCGGGCGCCGACGTCGGCGGCGTACCCGGATTCGTCGAGGCCCGCCGTCAGGTGCAGGCAGAGGGTTTCCAGGCGGGCGATCTCGGTCCGCGCGGCGTCGAGAGTCAGCAGCTGTTCGCTGCCGCTCATCGAGTACACCGGCCGTGCGCCCAAGATCTCCATAACGAGAAGCCTAGACACCGCCGCCGACAGTTTTCGCTCGGAATGCCCTTATCTGTAAGGGATTCCGAAGATTGTCTGGATCTTGTTGGTGGTATCGAATCGGGCCAAGTTGTCCACAGCAATCTCTGATCTGTGGAGGGAGAAGGTTGTTCTCCCTGGCCGGGATGAATCTCACCAGGCGGAAACCCGGACGAGGCGGGAATGAAGCCGCAGCGGCTGCATGTTGACCACCGCTGACCGACTCTCCTACCCCGGGAAGAAGGCAGCTCCATGACGTCCTCGCCGACCACTATGCGCGCCGTCCAGCTCTCCGCACCAGGCCCCGTGGACAACCTGCGGCTGACCACGCTTCCGCTGCCGCCCGAGAGGGACGGCTGGGTGCGGATCCGCGTCGAGGCGTTCGGCCTCAACCGCTCGGAGCTGAAGCTTCGGCTGGGTGTGAGCGAGGGCGTCAGCTTTCCCCGCGTCCCGGGGATCGAGGCCGCCGGCATCGTCGACGCGGCCCCGGCCGGCAGCGGCCTGGCTCCCGGGCAGAAGGTCGTCGCCATGATGGGGGACATGGGGCGCACCTACGACGGTGGCTATGCCGAGTACACGTCGGTACCGCTGTCCCAGGCCATCGCCGTGGACACCGACCTGCCGTGGGAGGTACTGGGCGCACTGCCGGAGATGGTGCAGACCGCCTACGGCTCGCTCACCATCGGCCTGGACCTGAAGCCCAGTCAGTCCGTACTGATCCGCGGCGGCACCTCCTCGGTCGGCCTAGCGGCGGCCGCCCTGGCCAAGTGGCGCGGCGCCACGGTGCTGTCCACCACCCGGCAGGCCGACCGCCTAGCTTCGCTGAAGGAGCACGGTGTCGACCACCCTCTGCTCGACACCGGCGAGGTCGCACCCGCCGTGCGCGAGCTGTACCCGGACGGCGTCGACGCTGCCCTCGACCTCGTCGGCACCCCGACCCTGCCCGACACGTTGCGCGCGGTACGGGTGCACGGCACGGGCTGCTTCGGCGGCAGCCTCTCCAACCAGTGGACGGTACGGGACTTCTCCCCGAACGAGTACCTGCCGCGGGGAGTGCGCCTGGCGGGCTACTTCGGCGACGCCGCCGACCTGCCTCGCGAAGCCTTCCAGGAGATCCTCGACGCGATCGCGGCCGGCCAACTGGCCTTCCCCGTCGACCGGGTCTACGACGGCCTGGACCAGGTGCAGCAGGCCCACTCAGACATGGAGCACAACCGCGCCACCGGCAAACTCGTCGTCCGCGTCCGCCACTAGGCGACGGTCTCAGATCGACTGGCCGCCAGAGACCTCCACGCGTTGGGCGTTGAGCCAGCGGTTGTCGTCGGAGAAGAGGGCCGCCACCGCGGCGCCGATGTCGTCGGGCTCGCCGACGCGGCCGAGGGCGACCTGGGTGGCGAGGTAGCCGCGGACCTGGTCGTTGTCGCGCATCAGACCGCCGCCGAAGTCGGTCGCGGTCGCCCCCGGAGCGATGGTGTTGACCCGGATCCCGCGGACGCCGAGTTCCTTGGCCTGATAGCGAGTCAGTACCTCGATGGCACCCTTCATCGCGGCGTACGCCGCCGCTCCGGGGGTGGTGAACCGGGCCAGACCCGAAGAGACGTTGACGATCGCGCCACCGTCGGCGAGGAGCGGTAGCAGTTTCTGGGTGAGGAAGAAGACCCCCTTGAAGTGGACGTCGACGAGGGCGTCGAAGTCCTTCTCGGTGGTCTCGGCGAAGGACGCGGCAACGCTGTTACCGGCGTTGTTGTGCAGGTAGTCGAACGTGCTGCGGCCCCAGTCGCGGAGGACCCCGCCGACCTGCTCAGCGAACGCGTCGAAGCTGCCGACCTCGCCGGTGTCGAGTTGCAGGGCGACAGCGCTCCGCCCCAGCTTGACGATCTCGGCGACGACGGCGTCCGCCTCGTCCTTGGTGGCCCGGTAGGTCAGGATCACGTCCACGCCGGCAGCGGCCAGGTGCAGCGCGCTGGAGCGACCCAGGCCGCGGCTACCACCGGTGATGAGGGCGACCTTCCCGCCGGTCTGCTGGTCAACGCTCTCGTTTGTCTGGACGCTCATGCGATCTCCTCTAGAAGGTTGGTGCTTCCAGTTGAGGCCGGTCGGTGCGGGCGGACCAGGCTCCGCTTAGCCACTGACTCGGAGGTCGTGGATAACGGGCGGC
This sequence comes from Kribbella sp., assembly GCF_035687465.1. Lineage (NCBI taxonomy): Bacteria > Bacillati > Actinomycetota > Actinomycetes > Propionibacteriales > Kribbellaceae > Kribbella > Kribbella sp. The sequence continues at coordinate 9,334 of NZ_DASRXP010000352.1, read as the reverse complement.
GACCCAGGCACAGTGGTAGGAGGACCACGACTGGAGGAGTTGACGGTGGACCGGGTGGCACTGGCCGAGTTTCTTCGCAGCCGACGCGAGGCGCTCCAGCCCGAGGATGTCGGGATGCCCCGCGGACAGCGCCGTCGTACCCCCGGACTGCGCCGGGAGGAGCTCGCGGTCCTGTCAGGGATGTCGACCGACTACTACAGCCGGATCGAGCGCGGCGCCGGCCCGCAGCCCTCGGAGCAGATGATCGCGGCGATCGCCCGTGCCCTGCATCTCACCCTCGACGAGCGCGACCACCTCTTCACGCTGTCCGGCTACACCGCGCCGGGGCGCGGCCTTCGGGCCGAGCACGTCAACCCCGGCATGATGCGAGTGCTCGACCGGCTCGACGACACCGCCGCACAAGTCGTCAGCTCACTCGGCGTGACGCTGCTCCAGACCCCGCTCGCGGTCGCGCTCCTCGGGGACCAGATGGGCTACACGGGTCACGCCCGCAGCCTCGTCTACCGCTGGTTCACCGACCTCGACAGCCGCCGGATCTACCCCGAGGAAGACCACGAGCACCACGGCCGCGTCTACACCGCCCAACTGCGCGCCGCCGTCACCCGCGAGGGCCCTCGCTCACAGGTCGCCCACCTCGCCGAAATTCTCCGCGCGGAGTGCCAGGAATTCGCCGAGTTCTGGGCCGGCCACGAGATCGGTCTGAGCTATACCGACCAGAAGCGCTTCATCCATCCCGAGGTCGGCGAACTCTCACTGCATTGCCAGCTCCTGATCGACCCCGACCAGTCCCAGTCGCTCGTCGTCTTCACCGCCAGAGCAGGCACCGAGGACGCCGACAAGCTCCGCCTGCTCTCGGTCATCGGCAACCAGACCCTGTTCACTCATTAGTGCGCCGCGTCGGAGGTTGCGTTAGCGATACGGCGTACTAGCCGAAGGCTTGTTTTTCGGAGTCGTAGCCGACCGGGTAGCCGTTGTCGGTGGGGTTGCGTTGGTTGCTGATCGACGGTGGCGGCGCCGCGGGTGGTGCAGGGGTGTCGGAGAGCCCGTCCCGGACAGCTCCGAGCAACCGCTCCTCGACCGCCTCCAGTTCAGCAATGCGGTGCCGGATCGCGTCTTCCTCAGCCCGTGCCGTGGCCAGCAACTCATCCGCCTCAGCCTTCGCGACCTCGCGCAGATGATCCGCCGTCCGCTGGCTGGCGCTCAGCACACTCAGCTCGTACCGCCTGAGCTCGTCCACCAGTTCGCCCTCCTGCCGCTGCGCATCCAGTACTGCGTCGGGCAGCCGACCGTTCTGCGGATCCGGCAAGGTCTGCTCCAGCGCGGCGATCTGCTGATCCACCCGGCTGAACAGATCAGCCACGTCGGTCCGCATCTGCCGGATCACGTTGGCGGCCGCCTGGACGCGCTCGTTGGCCTCGCGCTCGCGCTCGAGCGCCGTCCGCTCCGCCGAGGTGATCACATCCAGCGCGACCACCGCAGCCCGCTCTGCCGGATCATCCGCCGTCGGCACCACTCCACTACTCCCCGCTCCCGGCGCGGTCGCGGCAGCCAGATCCGCCTGTACGCCGACCGGCGGTTCCTCGGCCGACATGCTCACGGTCCTCCGCAGCGGCACCTCGCGGATGAACAGCACCGCCAGCAGGCTGACCAGGGCAGCCGCAGCCGCGATCAGGAAGATCCGCCCAGTGGCATCGCCATACGCCTCTCGTACGACGTCGCCAAGCTGCGGCGGCAGCGAACCTACGTCGAGCACGCTGGTCCCGGACCCATTCTGCAGAGCCTCGCCAGCCTGGGCCCCCGCCGGACCGAGCGCCCTGATTTCGCTTGCGATCAGGTCCGTCACCCGGGTCGCCAGTACGGCGCCGAGCACGGTGACTCCCACGGCCCCACCGAGGCTGCGGAAGAAGGTGACCGATGCACTGGCCGCGCCGACCTCGCTGACGTCGACCGTGTTCTGCACGGCCAGCACCAGGTTCTGCATCATCATGCCCATCCCCATGCCCATCGCCAGCATGCCGAGGCCGAGATACCAGTACTCCGTGGTGTGGTCGATGGTGCCGAGGATCCCGAGGCCGGCGGTGAGCAACAGCCCGCCCAGGATCAGGTAGATCTTCCACTTGCCGAACCTGGTGATCAGCTGCCCAGCACCGACCGACCCCACGAACGAGCCGAGCATCATCGGAATGGTCAGCAGCCCGGCCTCGGTCGCGCTGTAGCCGCGGGCGATCTGGAAGTACTGGCCGAGGAACACCGCCGCACCGAACATCGACATGCCGACCGCCACGCTGGCCACGATCGCGAGCGCGGTGGTCCGCTGCTTCACGACATTCAGCGGTACCAGCGGTTCACTCGCCTTGGTCTCGGCGATGACGGCCAGGATCGCCAGCAGCGCGGTGCCGCCGAGGTAAGCGCCGGTCTCCCAGGACCACCAGGGGAAGTGCTCGCCCGCGAACGAAACCCAGATCAGCGGCAGGCTCGCAGTACCGGCGATCAGGATCGCGCCGAGGTAGTCCATCTTCACCTTGCGCTTGATCAGCGGCAGGTGGAGATAGCGCTGCAGCATCACCAGGCTAAGCACGGCCAGCGGGACGCAGACATAGAAGCACCAGCGCCAGCCGAGCCAGGAGGTGTCGACGATGACACCGCCGAGCAACGGTCCGCTGACTGTCGCAACGGCGACCACAGCGCCCATGTAGCCGGAGTACCGGCCGCGGTCGCGGGGCGGGATCGCCGCCCCGATGATCGCCTGCGCCAGCGCGAGCAGGCCGCCCATCGCCAGCCCCTGCAGCGCCCGCGCGCCGATCAGGAAGGGAACGTTGTGCGCCATCCCGGCGAGCGCCGAACCGATCACGAACAAGGTGATTGCGAGCTGCACGAGCAACTTCTTGCTCATCAGGTCGGACAGCTTGCCCCAGACCGGCGTGGCCACGGTCATCGCCAGCAGGCTGGCCGTGACCACCCAGGTGTACTGGGTCTGGGAGCCGTTCAGATCGGCGATGATCGTCGGCAACGCGTTGCTGACGATGGTCGAACTGAGGACCGCGGTGAAAAGGGCCGAGAGCAACCCGACGAGCATCTCCAGGATTTCCCGGTGCGTCAGCCCGGGATCAACGGGCCCAGCCGCCACCGGAACTCCTGGTCCGTTCCCCGCACTGGTCGGTGCTGCGTTGGGTACTCCGGGATACGGGGCGGCGGGTGACGCCGTCACCTCGCCCGGGGCCTTCGTCTCGATGGCAGACATCGGGTGTCCGTTCTCCTGCGCGGTCGTTCGGCCGAAACAGCTGGTCGGCTGTTCCGAGGCGGAGTACGGCCGTCTAGGTCCTCACCCGGGCCATTCATTTGGTTGCAGTAGCCAACAATAAGGCCAGCACACCTCCGACGACGACCCGGTCCGGTCGGCGAGCAACTCTGGACCCAGACCAAGGCGGAGATCCACACTCCCCTCGCCCGCTGAAAGCCGTACTAGCCCGGAAGTTTGCGGGCTTCAGCAGCCAGCAGCCGTACTGCGTTCGCAGTAGTCCGGGTTCGCCAGCTTTTGGCGATGGGTGAATCGTCCAGCGCGGCGATCTGGTCTGCCACCGCCTCGATCGGGGTGAAACAGTGATCGCTGCCGTAGAGCAGGTGGTCCGCGCCTGCCATCGCTTCGAGGGCCCGCAGTTGGTTCGGCACCGGCGTACCGGCGACGTCGTACCAGAGGTCCTGTAGCTGGCCGGAGATGCTCGGGAGTTCGCTGACCGGGGCATATGTCTGCCGGAAGAGATCCAGCCGGTCGCCGAGCAGCGGCAGCACGCCACCAGCGTGAGTGACAATGAAGCGGATCCGCGGGTACCGGCTGAAGACGCCCGTGAGGACCAGGTCCGTCACCGCCCGCGCACTGTCGAAGAGAAACTCGATCATCGGCCGCGGCCGGTCCAGAGCCACCTGGCGCCACTGCGGCGGCGAGGTCGGATGCAGGAAGACGACGGCAGCCCTCTCATCCAGCGCGCGCCACAGCTGGTCCCACGAAGGATCACCCGGGTACTGCCCGCCGGCGTTGCTGGTCAGGACCACCCCGTCGGCGTTCAGCACGTCGAACGCGTACTCGAGCTCGACCAACGACCCAGGCACATCCGGCAGCGGCAGACTCGCGAAGAACCCGAACCGCCCGGGATGATCCTCGGTCAACGCGGCGGCGGCCTCGTTCACCCGGCGGGCCAGTACCTGAGCGCGGAAGTCGTCGCCGAAGTGCACACCGGGCGAGGAGATCGACAGGATCGAGCGGGCGATCCCCATCCGGTCCATCAGGTCGAGATGCCGGTGTGCATTCCAGACGGGCCAGGCCGGCATCCCGTCGGGTCGTAGATGCCCCGCGCGCTCCGCGGCCGCGACGTACTCCGGCAGCAGGAAGTGGGCGTGCACATCGATCAGCGTCGGTTCCATCAGTCGCCTCCCACGGACATGGCTCTGAGACGACCTGGTGCCGGCCGCCTCAGAGGTACAGCTCACGCAGCCGACGGGTGCAGGAGGTCGTCCAGCCCGACGCGGCGGAGGAACTCGGTGCGGACCCGGTCGGCGACCGCGTTGACCACGGCCGCGCCGTCGTCGGAGGGGTCGATGTGGACCCGGAACGGCCGCTTGCCCTTCTCGGTTCCGACCACGGTCACGATCGCCCGGGCCACCTCGGCCACGTCCGCCCACTCCGGCTCGAGCTCCCGGAGCTTCTGGCTGACCTGATCCATCAGGCCGGCATAGCGGATCTCGTACGCCGCCACGATGTCCGCGTCGGCCGGCTTGCCGCTGTGGGCGAAGTGGTTCGTGCCATGGGTGAACGAGCCCGGCACCACGATCGTGCTCTCGATCCCGAACCGCGAGACCTCCAGCGCGTAGCTCACCGCGAGCGCGTCCATCGCCGCCTTCGCCGCGAAGTACGGAGCCAGGTACGGCGGGGTGCCGCCGCGGGTACTGGAGCTGCCGACCCACAGGAGCAATCCGTCCTGCTGATCGCGGAGGTGAGGCAGTGCCGCACGGTTGAGCCGCTGGGTGCCGAGCACGTTCGTGTCGTACAACTCGGCCAGCTGCTCAGGGGTGAAGGCCTCGGCCGGTCCGGTGACCATGTGGCCGGCGTTGTGGATCACGACGTCCAGGCGACCTTGCTCCGCGAGCACGGTCTGCACGGCCTGGTGCGTGGATTCGTCGGAGCTCACATCGAGTTCCACTGCGCGGAGATCGACGTTGTGCTGGTCCGAGTACTGCTTCGCCTCGGCCGCGGCAGCTGCGTTGCGGCCGCCGAGGTCGCGCATCCCGGCGTACACGGTGTGGCCGGCGTCGGCGAGGGCATGCGCGGTGAGGGCTCCGAAGCCGCTCGAGGCACCGCTGATCAGGATCGTCTTGCTCATGGCATTTTCCTTTCAGTAGAAGGGGTTTTCAGGCGGCCGAGCCGCCGTTGGCATAGATGACCTGACCGTTGACCCAGCGGCCCGGTCCGGCCAGGAAGGCGACCAGTTCCGCGATGTCCTCCGGCTGGCCCAGGCGCTCCAGCGGCGGCTCGGCGGCGATCCGGTCGATCAGTTCCTGCGACTTGCCGTCGAAGAACATCGCGGTGGCGGTCGGGCCGGGGGCGACGGCGTTGACGGTGATGTCGCGGCCGCGCAGTTCACGGGCCAGGATCAGGGTGATCGCTTCCACCCCGCCCTTGGTCGCGGCGTACGCGGAGTAGCCCGGCCGGGCCAGCTTGGTGAGGGAGCTGGAGAAGTTGATGATCGCGCCGCCGCCGCGGACCCGGCGTACGGCCTGCTGGTCGACGACGAAGGTGCCGCGCAGGTTGGTACGGACCACGCGGTCGAAGGCGTCCAGGTCGAGGTCGGCGAGCGGTGACAGCGGCATGATGCCGGCAGCGTGTACGACCACGTCGACACCGCCGAAGCTCTGCTCGGCCTGGTCGAACAGCGCGGCGACCGCATTCTCGTCCGCGACATCAGCCTGTACTGCGATCGCCCGACCGCCGGCCTGCTCGACCTCCTTGACTGCCTCGTCGGCCTCGGCCTGACTACCGCCGTACGTGACTACCACCGCGTAGCCCTCGCGCCCCAGCCGGGCTGCCGTCTGGCGGCCGATGCCCCGCGATCCACCCGTCACGATCGCGACCCGGTCGGCCTTGTTCTCTGTCATCGCCCTGCTCCTTCGGATCTGGTGTCTTGCTGACACTTAGATCCTGCTGCCGGCGATGCATCAAGTCCAACGACTCAACTCGATGGGTGGATCAGTTCTATTGATCCATCAGGTCGCGGCCGAGCTCGGTCCCCTCGGGGTGGCGGAGATGGGTGCTGACCAGGCCGAGCAAGGCCCGCAGCGCCGCGGACGGTTTCCGCTTCTTCAGCGTTGCCATGTACAGCGACCACTGGAAGGTCTGGTCCTTGATCGGTACTGCGCGAATGCCTTCCTCGGCGGCGAGCGCGTATCCCGGCAGGATCCCCAGCCCGACGCCGTGCCGGACGAACTGGACGCCGTTGTCGATCCCGAGCGCCTCGACCACCACGTGCCGCTCGATCCCGGCCGCCTCGAACTTCTGGTCGATCAGCGTCCGGGTCCCGAAGCCCGGCGGGAAGTCCACGAACGCCTCGTCGGCGAGGTCGGCCAACGTGACCGACCTCCGCCGGGCCAGCCGGTGACCGACCGGAACCCCGAGCACCTGCGGCACCCGGAGTAGCTCCCAGGCAGTCAGATCGCGATGCACGCTGCCGGCCGCGACCCCGAGGAACCCGACGTCGATGTCCCCGTTGCGCAGCCCGACGACGACCCCGGCCGAGCCCTCGGGTTCGACCCGCAACTGGAGCTCCACGTTCTGGTGGCGGCGGCGGAACTCCCCGGCCGCGGCAGGCAGGTCGATCAACCCGAGACCGGGCAACAGCCCCACCCGGACCGAACCGCGCATGCCTGCACCCAGCTCGTCGACGACATCACGTGCACCCTGGACCGCATCCATCACCGCGAGCGCTTCGGGCAGCAGCGCAGTACCGGCTTCAGTCAGTACTACGCGCTGCGCGCTCCGCTCGAACAGGGTGACCTTCAGATCCCGCTCGAGCGAGGCGATCGCCGCACTCACCGCGCTCTGCACAACATGCAACCGCCGCGCCGCAAGCGTGAAACTCCGCTCATGCGCGACGGCCACGAAGTACTCCAACTGCCGCAACTCCACCCCCAGAGTCTGGCTCATCGGCGACCAACTCGCGTACGAGCGCCACGCCAAGCCCAGCGGTCAGCAGGTCGGCTTCGGCGATCACCATGAACGCGGCCGTGCTTGCGAACCTGCCGACAACGCGACCGGCGTGACACCAGCAACTGAAACAGGCCGAGCACCAGCGGCAGAAGCCACCAGCCCGCCGGCCACCGACCGCGCCGCTGGTCTGGTCGGTGCTCGGCGAAGACAGTGCCCGGGAAGGTTACGAACACAACGAGCAGATGCGCCGCTTCGGGTACGCCGAACTGGTCAGCGTCCTCGCCGAGAAGCATCCGCTGAGCCCGGGCCTCACGCCGGTCAAGGCGCGCGACGTACTCCTCGTCCTGACCGGTCCACAGTTGTTCGTGATGTAAGCCGCGAGCTCGGCTGGAGCACTGAGGAGCTGGCAGCGTGGATCACTGACGCAGCGCTGGAACAGGTGTTCGGGCTGCACTAGGTTCCAACGGGATCGCTCGTTTTATCCACAAGTCAGAGGTTGCTGTGGACAACTTGGCGTGATTCGATACCACCCACAAGATCCAGACAATCTTCGGAATCCCTTACAGATAAGGGCATTCCGGCACAGAAACTGTCGGAGGGGTTGTCTAGAGTCTTGGGTATGGAGATCTTGGGCGCGCGACCGGCATGGTCGAAGACCGGCAGCGAACGGCTGCAGGTCCTCGACGCCGTCGAGACCGAGCTCGCCCGCCTGAAGACCGTCCGGCTCCACTACATGGCCAGCGTCGACGACTCCGGCGACGCCGTCGAACTAGGAGCCCACGACACCGTCGAACTGTTGTCGCTGCGTCACAACCGCCACCCCCGCGACGTCCGCCGCGACCTCACCCTCGCCAAAGCCCTCCCCAAATACCCCGCCGTCTCCGCGGCCCTGCCCGACCCAGCAGCAGATCTCGGCAGCGACCTCGACGATCATTTCGCCAGCGACGCCGACCCTGACGCCGACCTCGAAAGCGATCTCGCCGCCGCCCCGGACGCCGAGGCGGACGATGCCGCGGACCCGGACACCGACGCGGATGCGGACGGTGCCGTCGACCCGGACTTCGATGCGGACGGCGCCGTCGACTCGGATGCTGGGGTGCGGGGGCGGGTGGTGATTCGTCCGGCACAGGCGCAGGTGATCATCGCCGCGTTGGAGAAACTGCCGGACACGGTCCCGGTCGAGGACATCGAGGTCGCCGAACAGGAACTCGTGAAACTCGCCGCGCACCTGAACCCGGTCGAACTGCGCAAGGCCGCCAAACACGCCTGCGACCTGCTCGACACCGACGGCCCCGAACCCGCCGAGGACAAGGCCTACGCCCGCGATGCGCTCTCGCTGCGCGACGCCGACCACGGGGACAAGTTCAGCGGCTATCTGGCGAATGAGAACGCCGAACTGCTCCGTGCGATGATCCACGCCGGCGCGAAGCCCCATAAGACTGTCGATGGTGAGTTGGATCCGCGGTCGCGCGAGAAGCGCCAGGCGGACGCGTTGACGGCGGTGTTGAACACGGCGGCTGCCGCGGCGGCCAGCCCCAGCTTCATTGATGGTGACGGCCCGAAAGCCAACATCACCATCACCGCCGACCTGGAAGACCTCCGCTCCGGCGCCGGTGGTGCCGGGATCGGTGACCTGGTCTACGGCGACGGCCTGTCCGCCGCCGCGATCCGCCGGCTCGCCTGCGACAGCGCGGTCACCCCGATCATCTTGGGTAAGAACTCTGTGCCGTGGGATGTCGGCTGGACCAAGCGCTTCGTGACCGGCCACATCCGCAAAGCCCTCAACTTCCGCGACCGCGGCTGTGTGGTGTGTGGTGCCCCACCGATCAGCTGCGAAGCCCACCATCTGATCCACTGGATCGACGGCGGCAAGACAGCCCTCTGCAACCTCGTGCTGCTCTGCAAAGCCCACCACATCGCCCTACACGCAGGCCGCTGGACCATCACCCTGGCCGACGGCACCGTCCAAGTGGAACGCCCGTCCTGGGCCGATCCTGATCCGACCACCCGGATCCGGTACCGGCCACCACCGGCCCCACCCCCACCCGCTCCACCCACAGCCACGGCCACCGCCACCGCCACCGCCACGGCGAGCTCGACTGCGCCCGCGGCCAGGTCCACCACGCCCACCGGGTCCAC
>NZ_DASRXP010000351.1:0-9817 GCF_035687465.1 Kribbella sp. | reverse complement strand
GGGCCAGCATCCGGCCGACGGCCGTGGCTCCCGTGTCCATGGTGATGGACGTCAACGCCAGGATGGTCCCGCGGAACCTGGTCGCGGTACCTAGTGTCGCCGAACTGCCCACCTGCCAGAACACGTTGCAGGACCGAGCCCCGTTGACAAGCAACACGCTGCTGCTGGTCGCCGTGGTGAGCGTGGATCCCGCCTGGAACACGAAGACCGCCCCCTCGTCACCCTCGGCGTCCAGCGTCAGCGCGCCGGTCAACCCGATCGAGGAGGCCGAGTTGTAGACCCCCTGAGTCAGCCTCTTGCCGCCCAGGTCGTCGGTGATCGGCGTCGGAGGCTTCTCCCCCGCAGCGACGTTGTAGGCAGTGACCAGATCGTCCTTCGCCCCCTGCGTCACGTTGTCCCCGGCGTGGTTCGTTCCCGTGATCGTCATCGTCGCGGTGCCGCTGATCGCCGGATTCGGAAAACTGCCGATGTCTCCGGTCAGCACGGTGGGTCCGGTATTGGTGATTCCCGCACCGGCGAGGACCACGAAGCTCTCGGCGGTCCCCAACGGCACCACCACTGCTGCCGCCGAGGCGCTCCCCCCGGTTGCCAGCAGACCGGCCGAGGAGACCGCGAACGCGGCCGCCACCGCCAGCACACTCAGACGTATTCGAGCGGCCACCGGTACAGGTCTGGAAAGCTTCATGAAGGACTCATCCTCATCCTTTGATCAAGCCGCTCGACCCCAAGGATCAGCACGACAGGTGGCGCTGGATAGCGCTTCGCAAAGGAGGCTCTGCGGTCACATGTCCGACGGTCCTGTCAGCAGGGACTCGATCGAGAGTCCGGCAGGATCACGTCGGCAGACCGCCACCGGCAGCAGGACCGTTCCGGCCCACCGCGAGCAGACAGCGTGTTCGCACCCCGTTCGACCGACGGCGGCCCGGAGGCCCTTCCCCGCCGATCACAATTCGTTACTGAGATTGACGCTAGGTGAGGGATCACTCACTGTCAATGGCCAACTGGATGCCGTAGTCAACAATCCAAACAAGTTGCCGCCATCAACTACCGGTGGGCCGATCGGCCTCTGTTGCAGTCATACCGGACGACGGAAGCGGTAGCCGAAAGCCGCTGCGATCGATCCGCAGCAGGCCGTCGTCGTAGACCTCGATCGCCCGGGTCGGCGGCGTTGCCCTGCGCAACAAGGCCTCCAGTCGTGCCACCGGTTCGTTGCTGCCGAACGGCTTGGTGAGGTAGTCATCCGCTCCCGCCCGCAGTCCGTTGGACTCCAACGCTCCCGGCTGTTTCGACGGCACGATCGACGAGGTCGCCCATCTACACAAGTGCCCTGAACCAGACAACCGTCACCAACCACTACCAACTCGGCACCCCCTGACCGACGCCCCCTAGGGTGGAGGGTATGCGCGTAGTCGTTATCGGAGGTACTGGGCATATCGGCACGTATCTGGTGCCGGAGTTGGTGGTAGCGGGGCATGAGGTTGTCGTGCTCAGCCGTGGGCGGAGGGAGCCGTACCTGTCGAGTGGCGCCTGGCGCCGGGTCGAGGTGCTGAAGGTGGATCGGGATGCGGAGGAGGCGGCCGGCACCTTCGGTCAGCGGGTCCGCGGGTTGCAGGCAGATGTGGTGATCGACCTGATCTGCTTCACCGAGGACAGCGCCCGCCAGTTGGCCGAAGCGATCGAGGACCAGGTCCAGCACCTGCTGCATTGCGGCACGCTCTGGGTGCACGGCCCGAGCACCACGGTGCCCACCCGGGAGGACGCACCACGCACGCCGTTCGGGGAGTACGGGATCGCCAAGGCCGCGATCGAGCGGTACCTGTTGACCCGCCGAGGCGTGCCCGCCACGGTCATCCACCCCGGCCACATCAGCGGACCGGGCTGGACCCCGGTCAACCCGGCCGGCAACCTCGACCTGGGCGTCTTCGAAAAGCTTGCCAGTGGCAATGAACTGGCGTTGCCCAACCTCGGCCTCGAGACCGTCCAGCACGTCCACGCCGCCGACGTGGCCGGCCTCTTCCTGGCCGCGATGGCAAACCGGTCCGTCGCGGTCGGCGAGAGCTTCCATGCCGGCGCCGAGGGCGCGATGACGCTTCGCGGGTACGCCGAGGGCGTGGCGCGGTGGTTCGGCCGGGACCCCGAGCTGACCTTCCTCCCCTGGGAGCAGTGGCGCGCGACTGTCTCCGCTCGCGATGCCGAGCTGACCTGGGACCACATCGCGCACAGCCCGCACTGTTCGATGGAGAAGGCAGCCCGGCTGCTCGGCTTCCACCCCCGCTACACCGCCCTCGGAGCCACCCTTGAAGCAATCGCCTGGCTGGTCGACAACGGCAAGATCACCGTCGCCCAGCCTTGACGCGCAGGCGGGGCGTGGTGGGTAAGACGGGTGGCGGGGTGATCAGTCGGTCGACAGGTTTTCGGCGATGGCTCGGACCAGGCCGATGACGTCTTCCTCGGTCGGGTACCGCTCGGCCAGGATGCTCAGCTCTTTCGCCGGGAAGAAGTCGCCGAACATGCTGTAGAGGCCGTCCGCCATGTACCAGACCCGGTCGTGCTCCTCGCTCAACTGACGGATCCGGCGCTCCAGTACGTCGAGGTCGCTGTGCGGAATCGCATACACCGGAGCGTCCACCAACTTGGCGGCCATCCGCACACTCCGGTGCACCTGCGAATCGAGCAGGACCACGTCCCCGGCTCCCACGAGGGTGGGGATCGTCGACATGTTGCCCATGCTGGTGCTGGCCGAGATCGCGCTCGGCCGGGTAGCCACCGCGAGCACTCGTTGGTCATGACATGCCCTTTCGGGCAAGGCCATCTGCCCCTCAGAGCTGCGGTGGCAGACCGAAGGCGGGAAAGCGGGAGTAGCCGAAGGTCATGATCTCGGCGATGGAGCCGTCGGCGATCCGTAGTACGTCGAGCTTGAACGCCCGGAACACCGTGTCCCCTGGCCGGCGGAGGTAGCTCGCGGCGGCCGGCAGCCGGTTGGCCGAAGTGGGCACCAGCTTCCAGTCGCCGTCCCGGTTCGGCCCGAACGCCCGCTCCAGCAGTGGACGGATCATCTCGATCCCCTGGAAGGACAGTCGGTCCGGCGGCATCGAGATCCGCAGGTCCTCGGCCGCGATCGCGATCGCCGCTGCCGCATCGCAGCGCTCGTGCGCGTCGATGAACCGATCCAGCAACGCCCGCTCCTCGACGCTCGGCCGCGGGGCGGTCCAGTCCGAACGACGAGCCGGCAGGCGCTCCTGCATGGTCGCCCGGGCTCGCTGCAAGGCGCTGTTCGCCGCCGCCACGCTGGTCTCCAGCAGAGCTGCGGTTTCGCCAGCCGGCCAGCCGAGTACGTCCCGGGCGATCAGCGCCGCGCGCTGCCGTGGCGGCAACGCCTGCAGCGCGACCAGGAACGCCAACTCGATCGTCTCCCGGTCGACCGCCACCGCATCCGGCTGATCGGCAGGCGGCGCGATCTCGTCCAGCAACTGGTCCGGATACGGCTGCAGCCACACCATCTCCCCGGGCGACGCGGCCTGCCGGCGAGCGTGCCGCCGGGACACGTCCAGGCAGACGTTCGTCGCGATCCGGTAGAGCCAGGCACGGAAGTAGGTCCTGCCGTCGAACCCGTCCCGGCCGCGCCAGGCCCGCAGCAGGGTCTCCTGTACTGCGTCCTCGGCGTCGTCGAAGGACGCCAGCATCCGGTAGCAGTGCACGTGCAACTCACGCCGGTGCCGTCCGGCGAGGTCGGCGAACGCGGCCTCGTCGCCCGCGAACGCCGCCTCTTCGAGCACCTTGTTCACAGTCGGTCGGGGGTGGTCTTCCGGACCTCCTGAACCGTCCAGCCGTTGCCGTCCGGGTCCTCGAAGGTCAGGAACGTCCCGTAGTCGGCGCGGTTCGGATCCACCCCGGTCTGCTGCCCCTCGGCGGTGAAGTGGAACGGCTCGCCGACCTCGACCCCACGCTCGACCAGATCGGCCCGCGCCGCCTCGATGTCGTTCACCACCAGGTGCGTGCCCTGGTACGTCCCGGGCGCCGCCTTGGTCAGGCCCGTACCGATCGAGATCGAGCAGGACGAGCCTGGCGGCGTCAGCTGCACCACCCGGAAAGAGTCACCCGCGCGGTGATCGACATCCTCGCGGAAGCCGAGTTGATCGGTGTAGAACTTCTTCGCCCGGTCCACATCCGTCACCGGGACGATGACGAGTTCAAGCTTCCAGTCCATTGCAGCCTCCCACGATCGGGTCGGTCACAGTCTGACCGACGCTCTTGACCAGTGAAACGACAGCAACGACGAAAACTCATCGGTGCATCGATTAGCTCGCTATCCCGGCCTCTTCCAGGATGGTTCTGGCCACGGCGGTGTCAGGCCTTGCAGGCGCAGGCTGTCCGCTTGTCGCTCGGCAGCAGTTCAGCGACGATCGCCGACGACCCGTAGTACGCCATCTTTGGTTTGGATCGTCCATCCGTCGGGATTCTCAGCGAGGACAGTGCCTGGAGCTCCGTTGGCACCTGGGCTGAGCTCCGCGTGGACGCTGTGGATCACTACCTCGGCGCCGTTGATGACGGCCTGAGCTCTTGGCCCGAAGAGGTTCAGAGCGGCGACCTGCCGTCGAACGACAGCTATCGGCTCACTGAGATCGAGGACCAGCTCAGCGTCGGTGAACATCGGAGCCTCAGATGCTTCGGAGCTGTTCTGCGTCAGCCCGGGTTCACCTGCGACTGCCTTGGCGGCGGCCTCCTCCAGGCACTCATCGAGCATCTCGACCCACGCGGTGAGCAACGTCGGACCGGTCAGGTCGTCCGGTAGGGGCCGCTGTCGCTGGGCCAGGACGGCGCCCGTGTCGAAGGCCTTCTCGGTGCGGTGCACGGTGGCATCGACGGTGGTCGCGCCTTCGTAGATCAGGCGGGCCGGGTTGGGGCCACGGCCTTTGGGAAGGCGGGACGGATGCAGATTCAAGGCGCCGTACTTCGGGATCTCCAGGATCTCCGCGGGGATCAACCGGGGAAAGGCGGCCGAGATGATCAGATCCGGCTGGATGGCAGCGATGACCGCCGCAGCGACCGAGCGCAGCTTGCCGGTCATCAGCACGCTGGACTCCACCGGCAGGGTTTGGACGAACGGGTTGCCGCCGGCGCCGTACCGACTGCTCGCCCCGACCGGCGGCGTGACGATCAGCACGATCTCGTGCCCGTTCCGTTCAGCCCAGTCGGCAATGATCCGGTAGCTGGGCAGATACGCAGTCATCGCGACCACCCGCAGCGGTGTGCCCCCATCCATGCTCAATTCCTCGCTCTCAGTCTGGTGAGTCTCTGAACCCGGAGTACGCCAACCACTGTACGAACGGTTCCGGACCTTTTAGCCACAGTCGAAAAGGGTGGTCGCCGGGACGCGCTCGCCTGCATGCTCGGGCTCACGGGCGTGGCTGCTGTCGCCCGCCGGTCAGCGGAAGGGTGTCAGATGCTTCGCTTCGTCATCCGCAGACTGCTGCAGATGGTTCTGATCATCTGGGTGATCAGCGTCATCACGTTCTCGCTGTTCTGGACAACACCCGTCCGGCCGGCGCGGGAGATCTGCAACTATCACTGCAACACCGAGCGGTTCGAGCAGATCAATCGAGCCTTCGGGTTCGACAAACCGCTGATCGTGCAATACGGGAACTACATGAGCGGACTGGTCGACCCGCGCGGCAGAGAGCTGGGGACCGAAGGCTCGAAGGAACACTGCGACTGGCCGTGTTTCGACCGCTCCATTCACACCGGCGTCCAGGTATGGGGGTCCCTGGCCGACGCTTTCTGGCCGACCTTCTGGCTGGCGACGGGAGCCGCCGTCCTCTGGCTGACCGGCGGGGTGCTCCTTGGCCTCGTCGCGGCGCTCCGCAGGGGTCAGTTGCTCGACAGGTTGAGCGTCGGCCTCGCCCTGTTCGGAGCATCGTTGCCCACCCTCGTGTTCGGCAATCTGCTGTATCTGATCTTCATCGTCAAACTGAAAATCCTGCCTGCTCCCGACACCATGAACTTCGCGCTCACCGCCGGTCCGGGAGCGTGGTTCACCTCGTACATCCTGCCGTGGATCACACTGGCGCTGGTCTACGTAGCGCTCTACACCCGGCTGACCCGTGCATTCATGATCGACGTGATGAATGAGGACTTCATCGTCACCGCCCGGGCGAAGGGCCTCAGCGAGGGACGGATCGTCTTCAAACACGGCCTCCGCGCCGTACTGGCTCCGATCACCACCATCTTCGGCCTCGACCTCGGCAGTCTCATCGGGGGCGCGGTGATCACCGAGCAGATCTACGGCATCCACGGCATGGGCCGGCTGACCATCGATGCGGTACTGGGCGTCGACCTGCCGATCATCATGGCCGTGATGATGATCGTGACGATCTCCATCGTCGCCGCGAACGTCGTCGTGGACATCGCCTACGCCTTCATCGACCCCCGCGTCCGCCTCACCTGAGCCACCAGATCTGTACTGGTCCGGCGACCGTGAGTAGCAGTTCCTGAATCTACGTCAGATGACTCAATCCCGGCTGCCGGTCGCGCGCCTAGCGTCCCTCTCGAAGGGCTGCTGAAGCCGTCACACCAATCATCACCAGCTAGGAGCACCACCATGCAACACCAACTGTCACGCCTGGTCTCCACCACGCGCGCGAGGATCGCACTCGCCCTGTCCGTCGTCCTGGCGGTCGCCCTCCTCGCGGGCGCTGCACCGGCCAGCGGAACCAGCACCACGCACCCCAAGCCGACTGTCGTGCTGGTGCACGGCGGCTGGGCGGACTCTTCGGGGTGGAACGCCGAAATCGAACGGCTGCAGAAGGACGGCTATCCCGTCATCGCCCCGGCGAACCCGCTGCGTGGACTCGGCTCCGACGCCGCCTACCTCCGCAGCGTTCTGCAGTCCATCACCGGTCCCATCGTGCTCGTCGGGCACTCGTACGGTGGAGCCGTCATCACCAACGCGGCGGTCGGTGTACCGAATGTGAAGGCATTGGTCTACATCGCCGCGTTCGCTCCCGACCAGGGCGAGAACCTCGCCGGACTGGTCACCAAGAACCCGGGCACCCAGATCACGCCCGACGCTCTCCTCGAGCGTCCCTACCCCTTGCCGGGCGGCGGCACGGGCACCGATCTCTACATCAAGGAGTCGGTGTTCCGCGAGGCCTTCGCCGGCGACCTGCCCTGCAGTACCACCCGTTTGATGCAGGCGACGCAGCGTCCGTTCTCCCTGGCGGCCTTCACCGAACTGTCGGGTACTCCGGCCTGGAAGACCATCCCGTCCTGGTACCTGGTCGCCACCGAGGACCACGCGATCCCGCCGGTCACCGAGCGCTTCATGGCAGCAAGGGCGAAGGCCCACGTCGAGGAGGTCGAGGCCTCCCACGTACCGATGATGTCCCGCCCCAAAGCCACCACAGACCTCATCCTCAAGGCCATCAAAGCAACCCGCTGACCCTCGAACCGACCGGTACTGCGTTGTCGGCGGGCGCTGATCTCGCATTCGGACTGACAATCCCGTTCATGACCACGCTGTTGCCGACAATCGCCGCAAGCCTTCTGCGCGGCTCACCACAAAGAGCGCGGACGACCGTCAATGACGTCCTGGTGGCTAGTTGGCTGCGTCGAAGGCCTCGCGGATCTCGTTGGGGATTCGCCCGCGAGCGTTGACGTCGTAGCCATGGGCTCGCGCCCATTCCTTGATGGTTTTGGCGTCGGACCCTAGGCGGGTCCGCCTGACCTTCACGCCATGAGAAGTCCGGACGGATCGACCGGCCTCGATATACGGCCGCAGCGCCTTGCGCAGCGCGGTGCCGTTCTTGCGGGTGAGGTCGATCTCATAGGTCTTGCCGTCCAGGGCGAAGATGACGGTCTCGCCCTTGCCTGACGGGATGTTCGTGCCGTCGAGGTCGTCGGTGAGGAACACCTGAGTTCGTTGCGCCATGCAACTACGCCTCCTTGTGATCGCGGATCCTCGCCACATCATGCATCACGGCTCGGCCGGTCTTCGCCACGCCTCGCCTGTTTGACCCGGTCGAGAACCAAAGGCGGATCGCTCTCCGTAGTGGCGGTCAAAGGTTCTGCCTGATTTGTTCAACACAAAGTAACGGGGGCGTTAGAAAATGCATGTCAAGTATTCGGATGTCGGTTCAGTCACACGGATCGGCAAAGCGATCGGCCAGCTCGGCCGGCGGAGCGTCGACATTCTGCGAGTCAGTCTCGGCCTGATCTTCCTGGGATTCGGCGCGCTGAAGTTCTTTCCCGGGGCGTGCAGCGCCCGATAGGTGGCGAAGTTGTTGAGATCGCTAAGACATGGGCGCTCGTCTGGGCGCGGCGTCCGGTCGCAGGCTGCTGCCTAGTGCGATCCCTGCCAGCACCAGAGCACTGGCGGCCAGGCCGGTCAGGTAGGCATATTCGCTCCCACTGTCGGTCGACCCCTGAATGAAGCTGATGATCGTGCCCAGCTTTCCCAGGCCCAAGTCGATCACGTTGAAGGCCACACAGGTCGCCGCAGTCGCCAACAGAAATGCACGCGACCTCGAGCCTCTGGGCGCGGCGAGAGCAGCCCACGCAAGCACGGCAAGGAAGAACGGCTCGACGACTCCCATCTTGGTCACCGAGAACCAGGAGGTCCCATCGTTGTGATCGATGGCCCCACTGACCAGATACAGGGCGCCCCCGACGAGAACCAACCCCGCCCCCACCGGATGGACCGACCACGACGCCCACACCGTCGGACGCACCACACTCCAGATGGCCGCGATCATCGCGGCTGAGATCAGCAGGGTCGCGGACCAGCTGCCGACATTGTTGGCCAGGCCCCCAGCCAGATACACGAGGCCGTCCACGCCCAACGATGTTGCGCAGCCGGCCACGACACCGAGGACGAGGCTTGCGTGGCGGCCGGTCCATCGCACTACCAGCGCGGCAAAGAGCGTGGTGATCGAGGCCCAGATCCAGGAAATGCGCCAGTTGCTTTCCACATTCCAGTGGGTGTTCGACTCGTCGTACCAACCGTTGCGTGGCTCCGCGCCCGGCCAGTTCAGCACAGTCAGGGCCAGCGCGCCGACGATCAACACAGCCACCAGCCACCAGGGCGGCGGTGCCGGGACGCGTGGCGGCGAAGTCGCGCTGGGGTCGGGGTCTGCTTGCTCTCCTGTCGAATTCGGCTCCGGCCCGGGCGGCGGAAACCACTCCGGTGGCGGCCATTCCGGCTGGGACGATGGCGGCTGCGTATCACGCACACCCGGCGGCGTCGGTCTCGGCTCCGGCGACACCGGCGGCTCTGGCTCTGGCTGGGGCTCGGGCATCGGGAACCGTGCCCGGACGGGGATCTGGCACTCCCCGGTCGGTCCGCTCAGCACAACCGCGCCTTCGTGTATGCCATAGCGATTGGGGCGCGCGATGACCCGCACCACCGCGCCGGCCTGCTCGACGCGGATCCACGGGGCGCTTGCCACCGCCACCGCGACTACAGCAAGGGGTGGACCTTCCAGCCTGAGCTCGCCGACCGCCGATCCATCCTCAGCCATCTGCAGCTCCAGCTCAGTCGGCGTCGCCCGTGGGACCGCCGCCTCGACCCAGCGACGGGCCGCTTCCTGCACCTTGTGGCTGTCATCCTTGCGCGTCATGCGTTGCAGAACCTGCCAGGCTGAGTACGCCCGACCGAGATCCGCCTCGAGCAATCGTTCCTTCAGGTCGTCGACCACGCCGAATCTCGTCGCTGTCAGTGGACTGTCCACCGCCTCCAGCAGTTCCGGTGCAAGCGGCGTCGGGGTGATGAGCCGGACCCGGCTGCGCGCGATGAGCAGTTCCCCCTGCGAGCCGAACGTCC
>NZ_DASRXP010000350.1:0-2503 GCF_035687465.1 Kribbella sp. | reverse complement strand
CTGGGCAGCGACCTGCACATGATGGAGCGCCTGACCGCCTACGATCGCCCGTTCTTCGGCCGTGCCGACAATCTGGTGCTCGGCCCACTCAATCCGGCCGATTGCGGCGCGGCCGTTGGTTTGGAGGGCGCCGATGCAATCGACGCCCACTTGGTCTCCGGTGGTCTGCCGGGCATCTTGCGTAGTTGGCCGCAGGGGATGCCGGCGATGGACTTTCTGCGCGCCGAGACGTCAGACCCCGCTGCTGCCGTCTTCAGCGTGCCCGAGACCGCGTTGCTGTCCGAGTTCCCGAACCCGGATCTCGCTCGGCGGGTCCTGGAGGCCATCGGTACCGGCGATCGGACTCATGCCAATATCGCCGCGACAGCGGGCAGCCGTGACGGTGGGCTTCCTTCCGGGACTCTCTCACCTCTGCTGCAGAAGCTGACCCGGGAGAAGCAGATCCTGTCCATTGACGAGCCGCTGTCGACCTCTGCGGGGAAACCCGCCTTGTACCGGGTTGCCGACAGCAACCTTCGGTTGTACTTGGGGATCTTGCGACCGGTTCACGAGCAGGCTCGACGCGGTCGGCCCGAGGCTGGATTCCGGCTCATCGAGCGCCGCTGGACGGCCTGGCGTGGCCGGGCGGTCGAGCCGCTGGTGCGGGAGGCGCTCGAGCTCGCAGGCATCGCCGGAGCTTTGCCGTGGCCCGAGGTGGAGGTTGTCGGCGGCTGGTGGAATCGCCACTTCGATCCAGAGGTCGACCTGGTGGGCGCGGACCGTGCGCCGGTCGCAAGCAAGTTGTCGTTCGCCGGTTCCATCAAGTGGCTGAGCAGTCCGTTCGACGGCCACGATCTCGACGCCCTGCGCCGGGCCGTCACCCAGATTCCGGGCTTCGACCCGGCGGCGGCCGGGCTGGTGGTGGTGTCGCTAGGTGGACTTGCCACCGGTGTCGGTCTGAAGTCGACCGACCTGGCTTGGACTGCGCAAGAGATGGTCGACGTCTGGCGGGACTAGATGCCGTCGAGGAAGGTGAGGACTCGGCGGGTGAGCAGGGTGGTGGCTGCCTCGTCGTAGGACGGGAGGGACGAGTCGGCGAAGAGGTGGTCCTTGCCGGGGTAGAGGAAGAGTTCTGCCTGGTCGGTGGAGGCGACCAGGGCGCGGGCGGCGTCGAGGTCGCCGTCGTCGGCGAAGATGGGGTCGGCGTCCATGCCGTGGATCTGGACGGGGACGCCGGCCGGCCAGGTTTCGGTGAACTCGGAGACCGGGACGCAGGAGTAGAAGAGGAGAGCGCCCTTCGCTCCGGGGCGGGTCTGGGCCAGGCGCTGGGCCGGCATCACGCCGAGGGAGAAGCCGGCGTAGACCAAGTTGTCACCGAGGTCTGAGGCTGCGGCGAGGCCGCGTTCCATCACTGTGCCGAAACCGGTCTGCCTCGCATAGTCGATCCCCTCTTCGAGCGTCTCGAAGGTGTTGCCTTCGTAGACGTCAGGCAGGTGGACCGTATGGTCGGCTTCGCGGAGCTCGGCGGCGAAGGATTTCACCCCTTCGGTCAGTCCCTGGGCGTGGTGGTAGAGCACGACTTCAGCCATCAGCTGCTCGCTTTCGCGTGAATGATCCAGATATTTGGAATGTTCCGCGATGTTAGTCTGACGGCACTATGGCAAGCAAGAGCCAAGTCCCGGATTACGAGCTCGAGGAGACCATCGAGCTCACCACCGCCGAGCAGGTGCGGGCGATCAGCGATCCGCTGCGCACGACCATCCTCGGCCTGCTGCACGAGCGCGCCGCGACCGTGACGGAGCTGGCCGCCGCGGTCAAGCGCCCCAAGAGCACGGTCGCGCACCACGTCAACGTGCTCACCGCGGCCGGCATCCTGCGCGTCGTCCGGACCAGGCGGGTGCGGGCGATCGAGGAGCGGTACTACGGCCGCGCGGCGCGGATGTTCTACGTCGGACTCGGCCGGCGCGCGAACGGCGTGGACCTTCCGCCCGACTTCAACGACTTCGAGGTCGCGGCGGAGGAGTCCACCGCGGCGTACGACGCCGGTCTGATGCGCTCGTTCATCCGGCACGCGCGGATCCCCGAGGAGCAGGCAGCGGAGTTCTGGGAGCGCGTCGACCAGGTGATCCACGAGTTCGACCAGCTGCCCCGGTCCGGCGACACGGTCTACGGGTTCACGGTCGGTCTTTATCCGATGCCCGACTACCCCACCCTGCCACCCTTGGATTCGTGATTCACTGCGAGGAGTGCATCCGAAGGAGGTTCCCTGATGGGCATCGTTTCGCCGGGGTTCACCGGTCGTCGTCGAGGCGGGACCGACTTGCCGCCGGGCCAGTACCTGACGCATGAGTTCCCGGTCCTGTCCGCCGGCCCGACGCCGCACGTCCTCCCCGAACACTGGGAGTTCACCGTCACCACGGAGACCGGCGAAGTGCATCGCTGGGACTGGTCGGCGATGCTGCGGCAGCCGAGCGAGGAGATCACCCGCGACCTGCATTGCGTCACCCGCTGGTCCAAGCTAGGG
>NZ_DASRXP010000349.1:0-11686 GCF_035687465.1 Kribbella sp. | reverse complement strand
ATCGGGTGAACCACGAATCGGCCTTTCGGTTGCTCAGGGCATCGATCACGAGGGTCGCCGACGGCGGGTCGATCGTGATCATCGGCTCCGCACTCGCCACCTCGCTCGACCGCGACTTCCGCACCGTCGCCTACGCGAGCGCCAAAGGCGCGCTCGTCCCCCTGGTCCGATCGGCCGCGTACGACGCGGCTCCCGCCGGCGTCCGCGTCAATCTCGTCGCCGCCGGACTCGTGGACACGCCGATGGCCCAGCGCGCACTGAGTTCGCCGGACATCACCAATCGGCTACCGGACCTGATGCCCCTCGGTGGTACGGCCTGCACACCGCAAGAGGTGGCCGATGTCGTGCTGTGGCTGCTTTCCGCGGCAGCCCGGCGTACGACAGGGGCGGTCATCCCGGTCGACGGAGGGTGGCACCTGCGATGAGTCTCCTGTGGAGCGGCGACGTGGTGGTCGTCGGAGGGGGATCGGCCGGGTGCTCGGCCGCGGTGGCCGCGGCTCGTTCGGGCGCGCGGACCCTGCTCGTCGAGGCGGCCGGCTTCCTGGGTGGGACGGGTGCCGCGGTGCTCGATACGTTCTACGGCTTCTATGCACCCGGGCGACCCGAGCGCGTCGTCGGCGGGATCGGCTGGGAACTTTGCGAGCGGCTCTTCTCGTGGGACCAGGCGTTCGAGCGCCCCAACACCTACGGCGCCGGCACTGGGGTGACGTACGAGCCTGAAGCGCTGAAGCTGGCCTGGGATGGGCTGACCGATGAGGCCGGAGTCGAGACGTTGCTCCACGCAACAGTCAGCCGCGTGGTGATGGTCGGCAGCCGGATCACCGAGATCGTGGTCGAGACCAAGGCTGGGAGCGGCCGGATCGTCGCGGCTGTGTTCGTGGATGCTAGTGGTGATGCTGAGCTGGCCTGGCGGGCCGGCGCAGCGATGGAACGTCCAGACGGCGAGCAGCGGGTGCAGCCTTTGACCGCCACCTTCCGGCTGGGCAGCGTCGACCTCGCCGCTACGCCTACCAAGGAACTGCACAGACTGATGCGGGAAGCGGCCGAGTCAGGGGAGTTCGCACTGCCGCGCTCCGAGGGGTCGGCCCATCGGACGGTGCTACCGGGTGTGGTCCATACGAACATGACTCGCGTGAGCGACGTCAACCCCCTTGATCCGTGGGAGTTGTCGGAGGCCGAGCGTGAAGGCCGTCGGCAGGTGGCGGAGTACGTGCGTTTCCTGAAGGCGCGCGTTCCCGGGTATGCGGACGCCTACCTGCTGAACGTCTCGACCCGCATCGGTGTGCGGGAGAGCCGGCGCCTGATCGGCCAGTATGTGCTGACCCGTGACGACGTCTTGTCCGCTCGCCGTTTCCCCGACGAGATCGCCCAGTGCGGTGCACCCATCGAGGACCATGCCGCCGGCTCGGCAACGATCTGGAAGTACGTCGGTGGTGACCCGACCGGATCGACTTACGGCGTGCCCTACCGCTGCCTGCTACCGCAGGACGTAGAGGGTCTCGTCGTGGCCGGGCGGTGTCTGTCAGCCACCCATGACGCGCATGCTTCCGTCCGGTCGATGGCGCAGTGCATGGCGATGGGGCAGGCGGCCGGAACAGCCGCGGCAATTTCGGTCTCGTCCGGCCGACCGCCTGCCGACGTTGAGGTCGATGACCTTCGCGCTGTGCTCGTGAAGAACGGCGCGATTCTCAACTAGTGGGGATCCAGACCCGCATGGCGTGAGGGCCACGGTTGGCCCAGGCGTAGTACGGGATGAGGGTGATAGCGGTTGGCGCGCCCGGCGGTGCCTGTTCGCCGTACGGGCGGTAGGCCGAGTCGGTCGGTGTCGTCACGACCCCTGTTGTGTGGAGCGCAGTGACTCCGTCGAGTAGGTCCGGCAGGTGTTCCGCGCGCAGTGGCATTGTTGGGTCGATCCGGAGGTCTTCGAGGGTGACGCCGGCAGCCTGGTCAGGTTGCTCGATCGCGTAGATCAGCGGGCCGCGCGCGACCGTGACGCAGCCACGCGTGGCGTCTACGCGCTCGCTGGAGACCAGCAGTCGCGCTTCCATCGGAAGGTCGAGCGTGACCCGCTCACCGATCCGGAACACCCGTCGCACGCGGGCGTACGCCCCTGCCGGAACGGGCTCGCCATCCAGGCAGGCTCCAACAGCCCACTCGGGGACGCGGAGTGCCAGTTCCGCCTCGCTGTCAGGGGCCTCCCGGACGGTCGCGGTAATCCGGCCTTCCCACGGGTAGGCGGTTTCGACATCGATCGCGAAGCCTCCGGCGCGGAGCGAACTGGCGGCGTACTGATGGACCTGCAGCCCGTCGTCTGTGCTGGTGGCCAGGTACGCCGGAAGGCTGGCCAACGTCCGCATCACGTTCGGCGGACAGCAGGCGCAGTTGAACCACGGTCGGCGCCCATGCGCGGGAGAGCGTTGCACGTCACCTCTCGCGCCGGTACGGCGATGCAGGGTGTTGACGTAGAAGAAGTCGGTGCCGGTCAGGGACACTCCGGGCAGAATCGCGTTGTAGAGCAGGAGTTCGAGCTGGTCGGCATACCAGGACTCGCCAGTTGCCAGCAGCAACCGCCACGCCCATTGCAGTGCTCCGATCGCAGCGCACGTCTCGGCGTACGCTCGGTCCGGTGGCAACTCATCCAGGTCGCCGAACGCCTCACCATCCCACCTGGACCCGACTGCGCCAGTGACATGTTGTTTCTGCCGGCGCATCGAGTCGTACTGCGTGCGCAGGGCGGCGAGTAGTTCCGGGTCACCGGTCTCGATGGCGACATCCGTGGCGCCGGCGGCGAAGTACACGGCGCGGACCGCGTGCCCTTCCACTGTGTTTGCCTCACGGACCGGAACCCGGTCGGCATAGTGGGCGGGGTTGCCGTACTGGGAGGGATCGAATCCCGGCTTGGAAGCGTGGCCGTGGCCGCGCGCGTCGACGAAGTACCGGGCCAGCTCCAGATAGCGCGGCTCGCCGGTCTGCCGGTAGAGGTCGACGAGACCCATCTCGACCGCGGGATGCCCTTCCAGCTCTGGGCGTAGCCCCGGTCCGAACGTCTTGGCCAGGTGGTCGGCGAACCGGGTGGCGACGCCGAGCAGGCTGGTGTCACCAGTCGCTCGAGCGGTTGCCGTGGCCGCCTGGAACAGGTGCCCTGCGCAGTACAGCTCGTGGCTCATCCACAGCTGTGCGTAGCGTTCCTCGCCGCGGACCTGGATGGCCGAGTTGAGGTATCCGTCGTCGTCTTGTGCCGCGGTGATCGTGCGGGTGACCTCGCGCAGTCGCTCGATCAGCCAGTCGTCCGGCTCCCGCAGGTACTCCCAGGCGGCGGCCTCGATCCACTTGTACACATCGGAGTCCCGGAAGCTGCCGCCTTCCGCCGTACCGGCTGTCTCTCCAGCGGCGATCCGCAGGTTGCCGATGTTCCCCGCTTCGACCAGCCGCTGATAGCCGACCGGGATCGCGGCCCGGTTGGAGGCCAGGCGGGCGGCCCAGAACCCACCGGTGATGTGGCTGTCCGGCAACGGACTCAGTGACATGCGCCGGACGCTATCGACGATCTCGCCCTGATACCAGAGGCTAATGGGTATTAGCATTTCGAATCGGTTACGCGGCAACCTCTGATTCCCTTGCTATTGACACAGATTCGATCTGCACGCGAAACTCGGCGTTCACAAGTGCTAGCACGTATTAGCAGGGAGGCGACGGATGAACCGCGGACCGGTGAAGCGGCCCACCCAGGCCGACATCGCGCGCCTGGCCGGGGTCAGCCAGGCCACCGTGTCCCTGGTGCTCAACGAGCGCGACTCCGGCGTACGGATCTCTCCGTCGACCCGCGAACGCGTCCTCGCCGTGATGCGCGAGTGGGGGTACGTCGCCAACGCGTCGGCCCGGTCCCTGGCCGGGGGCCGGAACAACATCCTCGGGGTGTACACGTTCGAACCGGTCTTCCCGACCACCAGCGTCGACTTCTACTTCCCGTTCCTGCTCGGGATGGAGCAGGAGGCCGCCGAGCTCGGGTACGACCTGCTGCTGTTCACCAGTACGGCCAACGAGCGGGGGATCTTCCGCGAAGGGTCGACCCGGCTGTCTCTCGCGGACGGCGCGCTGCTGCTCGGCCGCACCCCGAACCTCGAGGAGATCGAGCAACTGCGCGACTCCGGCTATCCCTTCGTCTACGTGGGACATCAGGAGGTCTCCGGAGCGCCGGTGTCCTACGTCGCTGCCGACTACGCCGGCGCGACCCGGCAACTCACCGAGCGGCTGTACCAGGAGGGGCATGAACGCGTCGCGTATGCCCGTCTCGGCGAAGGTGAAGCACAGCCCAGCCGTGATCGTGAGCGGGGCTTCCGGGACGGTCGCCGGCTGATGGCTCCGGTGTGGACGCTCAAGTCCATCGATGAGGTCGACGGCCTGATGGCGGAGATCCACACCAGCGGAATCACCGGCGTCGTGGCCGAACAGGATCTGCTGGCCGAGGAGCTCCTCGCATCCGCGGAGCGCCAAGGTTTGTCGGTCCCGGACGACCTGAGCATCGTCGTACTGGGTGATTCCATCGGCGCGCGTCGTCCCGGCACACCGTGGACCGGTCTCGTCGTCCCACGCGAGCAGATGGGCAGACGGGCCACCCGCCTGCTGGTGAGTCTGCTGGAGACGCCCGATGCGCCTGCCCGCACCGAGAGCGTGGAGTGCCCGCTGACGGAAGGCACCACGCTGGGTCCGCCGAGGAGCAAGCCATGATCCGGGTCATCGTCAAGCGGCTGCTGGTCGGCGTCTTCGTGATGTGGGGTGCCGCCTCACTCATCTTCGTCATCGTCCGGGTCGCTCCCGGCGACCCGGCGTCGCTGCTGCTCGGTCCGGATGCGGAGCCGGAACAGGTCCGCGAGCTGACCGCGAGACTGGGACTCGACCAGCCGCTGGTGGTGCAGTACGTGCACTATCTCGGGGACGTGGTCCGGTTGCGGTTCGGCGACTCGTACCTGTTCAACCGGCCCGCGATGGCAGAGGTCTTCGAGCGGCTGCCGGCCACCGCCGAGCTGATGCTCGCCTCCACCACCATCGCCGTCGTCATCGGCCTCGGGCTCGGTCTGCTGGCCGGCGGGCGGCCCGGCGGTGCGCTCGATCGGGTGGTGTCCGCCTGCACGATCGCTTTGCAGTCGTTCCCGACGTTCTGGATCGGCATCATGTTCATCCTCATCTTCGCGCTGAGCCTGCGGCTGCTGCCCAGCGCGGGCGCCGGAACGCCCCAACATCTGATCCTGCCGGCGGTCACGCTGGCGCTGCCTTTCACTGCCACGGTGGCCCGACTGACCCGGAGCAGCGTCGCCGAGACGATGCGCGAGCCGTACATCCAGACCGCCCGGTCCAAAGGTCTGACCGAACGGCAAGTACTGCTCGGTCACTCGCTGCGGAACTCGCTCATCCCGGTGGTGACGATCGTCGGTCTGCACATGGGCGGCCTGATGGGTGGTGCGGTCGTGGTGGAGAACGTCTTCGCTTGGCCCGGCGTCGGCACGCTGGTGGTGGACGCGGTCGCGAACCGCGATTACACCGTGGTGCAGGCCGCCACCTTCCTGGTCGCCGGCATCGTGATGGCGTTCAACCTGGTGGCCGATCTCGCCTACTCCCAGCTCGATCCGCGCATCCGGGTGGACGGTGATGCGGCATGACCGCCTCCGCTGTCCCGCTGGCAGCCGTACGGCGCAGGGGCACCGCCATGCGGTGGCTGGGCCGCATCCCGTACGTCGTGCTCGCCGTGTACGGCGCGGTCGCCATCGTCGGGCCGCTGGTGATCGACTACAACCCCGTGCTCACCATCCTCGACGATCGCCTCCTCGCCCCGGGGTCGCGGGTGTCCTCGGGCGGGACCGCCTGGCTGGGGACCGACGGCCTCGGCCGCGACGTCCTCGCGCAGCTCGTCTACGGCGCCCGGACCTCGGTCCTGATCGGCGTTTCGACGGTCCTGGTGTCCAGCGTCGTCGGCACCGCCATCGGTACCGTGGCCGGTTACTTCCGCGGCTGGCTCGACACCGTCCTGTCCCGCGGCATCGACATCCTGCTCGCCTTTCCCGCGATCCTGCTGGCGATCGTGATCGCGGGCTCCTTCCAGCGCAGTGTTCTCGTGGTGGTGATCGCCCTGTCCGCCACCGCGTGGATCTCGTTCGCGCGGGTCACCCGCAGTACGGCGTTGTCGGTGCGGGAGCGGGCCTGGGTCGACGCCGCGCGGGTGCTCGGCGTACCGCGCCGGTCCATCCTGGTGCGGCACATCCTGCCTTTCACGATCGGACCGGTGGTGGCGCTGGCGACGCTCGAGTTCGCCCTCGTCGTGCTGGCCGAAGCCGGCCTCAGTTTTCTGGGCATCGGTCTGCCCAACTCCGCGGTGTCGTGGGGCCAGACCATTGCCAATGGCAAGCAATATCTCGCGACCGCCTGGTGGATCTCTGCCCTGCCTGGCTTCGCACTGTCGCTGCTGATCATCAACATCGGGATCCTCGGCGATCAACTCACCGCCCGCTACGGACGCGGGCAGACAGGAAGGCTCCGATGACCAGATCCCCTGTTTCACGAACACCTTGGCGCGCGGCGGTGGGCCTGGCGCTCGCGGCGTCGCTGGCGCTGACCGGGTGTGGCGCGACCAGCAGCGGCGGCGATGCCGGCTCCGGCGAGATCACCGTCGCCGGCACCTACCCGATCCAGAGCCTCGACCCGGCCAGCCCCTCCGGCGGGGCCAGCACCGGGACCCAGCTGATCGCGCAGGAGCTCTTCAGCCGCCTGGTCCGGCCGCGTCAGGACGGCACGCTCGAAGGTGATCTCGCCACCGAGTGGAAGGCCAACAGCACCGCGTCGGAGTGGACCTTCACGCTGCGCCAAGGCGTGAAGTTCAGCGACGGTACGGCGTTGACCGCCGCCGATGTGGTGGCGTCCTTCAACCGGATGATGGAGCTCAAGCCCACCAACGCGGCCAACTTCACCGGCTACACGATGACGGCGCCGTCGGACACCCAGGTGGTGCTGAAGGCAACGAAGTCGGACGCGGCAGTGCCGGGCAAACTGGCCGTCTTCTACGTACTGCCGAAGACGCTCACCGGCGAGGGCACGGAGTTCTTCAAGAACCCGGTCGGTTCGGGACCGTTCAAGCTGGAGAAGTTCGACCCGTCCGGGACGGTCACGGTGGTGCCCAACCCGGACTACTACGGTGGCAAACCCAAGCTGGACAAGGTGACCTTCCGGACGGTGCCGGAGCTCGCGGCCCGGCTGACCGCCGTTCGCACCGGTGAAGTGGATCTGGTCTGGGGCATCCCGGACGATCAGCTCTCACAGCTGCAGGGCGACACCACCCTCACGGTCCAGACGGTGCCGAGTACCGCGGTGTTCACCATGTGGTTCAACTCAGGTACGCCGGCTCTGAAGGAGGCCGCGATCCGGCGGGCGCTGTGGCAGGCCGTCGACTTCCCGACGATCATCAAGCAGCTGTACCCGCAGACCGGCAGCCTGTCCGATTCGCCCGTGTCGCCGATCACTCTCGGCTATACCCAGCAGCAGCCGATCGCCTATGACCCGGCCGCCGCCAAGGCCGCGCTGACCGCCGCCGGTTTCGACTTCTCCAGCAAGCTGCGACTGCAGTTCGCCAACGCGGAGTTCCGCCCGTTCAACCAGGCGATCGTCTCCGATCTGCAGAAGATCGGCGTTCAGGTCGACCTGCTGGAGAAGGAGCAGGCGGTGTTCACCAAGGACCTGCTGGCGTTGAACTGGGACATCAACTTCCAGCAGCTGTCCAACCCGACGTTCGACGCCGCGAACACGCTCGGCCGCCTGTACACCTGCAAGGCCAAGCGCAACGGCTACTGCAACCCGGAGCTCGACAAGCTGCTCAGCGCGGCAGCCGCCACCCCGGACGAGAAGGAGCGGACGAGGCTGTACGGCGACGCCGGCAAGATCATCTGGCAGGACGCGGTCGGCATGTTCCCGATGGCGGTCAAGTACGCCTATGCCTGGAACAAGCGTCTGACCGGTTTCACGCCCGACCCGAACGGCCTGCCGGAGTTCTCCAAGGTGCAGGTCAACGGCTCATGATCGGTACCCGGAGCGCGGTGGAGGTGGCCGCGGCCTCCTCGCTCGAGGTGGCCGGGCTGGTCGTCGACCTGCCCGGCCCGGCCGGGCGACTCCGCGTGGTGGACGAGGTGTCGTTCGACATCCCACCCGCGACCACTGTGGGGCTCATCGGTGAGTCGGGCAGCGGCAAGACGATGACCGCGAACGCGGTGATCGGCCTGCTCCCCGAGGGGGCCACGCTCGGCGGCGAGCTGCGCTGGCGGAACGAGGACCTGCTGCAGGTGCCGGCCGCCCGGCGCCGGCGGTTGCGTGGGCACGAGATCGCGATGATCTTCCAGGATCCGCTGGCCGCGCTCAACCCGACCCAGACGGTCGGCCGGCAGGTGGGTGAGATCCTCCGCCGCGCCGGGCGGCCGTCGGGCGAGGTCCGTCGTCGGGTGCTCGAACTCTTCGAACAGGCAGGGATCCCGGACCCGGCGGGCCGGCTGGGCAACTACCCGCACCAGTTCTCCGGCGGGATGCGGCAGCGCGTCATGATCGCCCTCGCCCTGGCCGGCAGCCCGGCATTGTTGCTCGCCGACGAGCCCACCACTGCGCTGGACGTCACCGTGCAGGCGCGCATCCTGCGACTGCTGCGCGACATCCAGCAGGACGAAGGACTCGCGATGCTGCTGGTCAGTCACGACCTGCGCGTCGTCGCGCACGTGGCCCACCAGGTGGTGGTCATGTACGCCGGTCGTGTCGCCGAACGTGGCCCCACCGCAGCGGTACTGAGCAAACCGGCTCATCCATATACCCGGGCCCTGGTCGACAGCGTGCCCGCAGTACGAACCCGGACCGCGTTGGCGCACCCACTACCGGGGACGCCGGCCACACCGGCGAACCGCCCGCCGGGATGCGCCTTTCATCCGCGGTGTCCGGTGGCCCGCGAGCGCTGTCGTACTGAGCAGCCCGCCGTCCGGGAAGTCTCGCCCGGCCGCTGGACCGCGTGTCACTTCGCCGAGGAGTTGGTGGGCTGATGCTGCAGGTACGTGACCTCCAGGTCGGCTTCGGCCGTTCCCGGAAGCGGTTCGTCGCGGTGGATGGGGTCAGCCTCGATGTCGGATCGAACGAGACCGTCGGGCTGGTCGGCGAGTCGGGATCGGGGAAGACCACTGTGGCCCGGGCGATCGTCGGCCTGGTCCGGCCCGACTCCGGTGAGGTGCTGTTCGACGGCGAACCACTCGGGTCGATCGGACGGCGTCCCGCGTCGCTGCAACGCGCAGTACAGATGGTGTTTCAGGACCCGCGATCGTCGTTGAACCCGCGGATGACCGTCGCGGCGATCGTCGACGAGGCGTGGCGTACTCATCCCGAGGCGGCTCCGCCCGGCGACCGGATCGCCGCCCTGCACGAGTTGCTCGGCGACGTCGGGCTCGACGCGAGCGTTGCCCGGCACCGGGCGGGTGAGTTGTCCGGCGGGCAGTGCCAGCGGGTCAGCATCGCCCGGGCACTCGCCGTACGGCCACGGCTACTGGTGTGCGACGAGGCGGTGTCTGCCCTGGATGTCTCGGTGCAGGCGCAGATCCTCCGGCTACTGGTCGATCTCCAGCGCCGCCACCACCTGTCGATGCTTTTCATCTCCCACGACCTGGGTGTGGTGCACCAGATCGCCGATCGGATCGCGGTCATGCGCCGCGGCGTACTGGTCGAGGAGGGGCCGGCGACCGAGGTCCTCGGCGCACCGCAGCACGAGTACACCCGCAGTCTGCTGGACGCGGCGCTCGAGCTGAACGACAACACAACAAGCGGAGGTAACGGGTGAAGACTGAGGTGCTCGTGGTCGGCGGCGGACTGGGTGGTGTCGCGGCCGCGCTGGCAGCGCTGCGGCGGGGCCGGTCGGTGCTGCTCACCGAGGAGACCGACTGGCTCGGTGGCCAGCTGACCAGCCAGGGAGTCCCGCCGGACGAGCATCCGTGGATCGAGCAGTTCGGCTGCACGCGCACGTATCGCGCCCTCCGTGAGGCGATTCGTTCGTACTACCGGACGTGGTACCCGCTCGTCGACGAGGCTCGCGGTCGCCAGGACCTCAATCCAGGCGAGGGCCGGGTGAGCCGGCTGTGCCACGAACCGCGGGTTGCGGCGGCCGTCCTCGAGGCCATGCTTGCGCCGTACACGTCTGCTGGGTTGCTCCAGGTCTGGTACGGCCACCGACCGATGAGCGCCACGGTGGACGGCGACCGGATTACTGGTGTCACCGTCGCCGACCGGGAGGGTCGTCTTCGCGGTATCACTGCCGAGTTCGTCATCGACGCCACCGAGTTGGGTGATCTCCTTCCGCTCGCTGGCGCGGAGTACGTGACCGGGTTCGAATCGCGCGCTCAGACCGGTGAGCCCAGCGCGCCGGAAGAGGCCCAGCCCGACAACATGCAGGCGTTCTCCTGGGTCTTCGCCGTGGATCACCTGGCCGGTCAGGACCACACCATCGACAAGCCGGCGAGCTACTCCGAATGGGTGCGCTACCAACCGCCGGGCTGGTCGGGTCCGTTGCTGAGCCTGACCGCTCCCGACCCGCGGACACTCGCATCCGTCGAGCGCAGCTTCGTCCCCAACGTCGACTCTGGACTCGTCGTCGCCGACCAGAGCAAGGACCCGGGCGACAAGGACCTGTGGGCCTTCCGTCGGATCCTCTCCCGCCGGGTACTGCGCCCGGGCTTCGCCGCCAGCGACGTCACGATCGTGAACTGGCCGATGATCGACTACCTGCCCGGGTCGATCATCGACGTCAGTGAGGCGGAGCAGGCCAAGCATCTGGAGGGAGCTCGGGATCTCAGTCTCAGCATGCTCTATTGGCTGCAGACCGAAGCCCCGCGTCCCGACGGCGGTACCGGCTGGCCCGGCCTGCGGCTGCGTGGCGATGTGATGGGGACGGACGACGGCCTGGCCAAGGCGCCCTACATTCGTGAGTCCCGCCGGATTCAGGCCAGGCGCACGATCGTCGAGCAGGACCTGTCGCTCGCGGTCCGGGGCGAGCACGGCGCCGTACCGTATCCGGACTCGGTCGGTATCGGGATGTACCGCATCGACCTGCACCCGTCGACCGGCGGCGACACCTATATCGATGTTGCCTCGTGTCCTTTCCAGATTCCTCTTGGTGCGCTCATCCCGGTTCGGCTGCGGAACCTCTTGCCCGCGGGCAAGAACATGGGCACCACGCACATCACGAACGGCTGCTACCGACTGCACCCGGTCGAGTGGAACGTCGGCGAGGTGGCCGGATCCCTGGCGGCCCACTGCCTGGACGGCGGCCTGGAACCGCATCAGGTGCACGAGACCGAACGCCTGCTCGCCGCCTTCCAGGACGAGCTGGTACGGGACGGAGTCGAGCTGGCCTGGCCGGAGATCAAGGGCTACTGACGTCAAAACCTCACTACCTGAAGGAAAGATGACGACCGAGAGCAAAGCGGCATACGACCGGATCCAGACCGACCTCGCCCAGGGCTGGAACACCTGGGACACGCGTAGCGTCCTCACCCAGGTGCTCCTCCCGGACGCGCTCGGCCTGTCCTTCGGGCTGAAGGAGTACTACCGCGGCACGTCCCTGCGCACCACCCAGATCGGCCGGCGGACCGAGGGGGCGGAGACCGTGACCCTGGGGCGGCACGCG
>NZ_DASRXP010000348.1:0-2162 GCF_035687465.1 Kribbella sp. | reverse complement strand
GGGAGTGTGGCCAGCACTGGTACCGCGTCGTCGGACAGGCCCTGTAGGTAGAGCCAGTCGACCTTGCCTGTCTCGGTGTAGCGGTCGACGTTGTGCTGCGCGATCCAGGCGTCGGGGTTGATCGCGGCCAGCCCGAGCAGCAGGGCGGCACCGGTGAGGAGTGCGGCGCGGGGCAGCCAGGTCGCCTTGAGGGTCAGGCCGGCTGCCATCACTCCGAGGACGACCAGCCCGAGCCAGCCTTCGAAGACGTCGACCAGCAGGCGGAGCTCGGTGAAGCCGTAGGCCTCCTGGTAGACGTGCATCCGGTAGAGGGCGGAAGCGACCACCACCAACGTCAGCACACAGAGCAGGCCGAGCGAACCCCGCAACCAGGCGACGTCGGCGGCCGTAGTACGGGGTGCTTTGCGAGCGGCTGCCCAGACCACCAGCAGGGTGAGCGCGGTGGCAACCGTGAGCTGGCCGAAGCCTTGGTGGACGTACTCCGCGTACGTGAGCCCTGTGATGCGCTCGAGGTACTCGTGCCCGCCGAAGCTGGCAGTGGCCTGCGCGGCGATGAACACCAGGAAGACAGCGTCCACGAGCAGCACCGGCGCGAGCCACTCGTAGCGCCGCGCGACGGGCCGCACCGGACCGGTCTGAGGCTCGACGTTGGGTGGGTTCAGTCCGAGGTACGTCGCAGCCAGTACTACGCCGCCCACCCCGACGGTGATGAAGGCCCGCAGGACGAACGAGTCGAGTTCGAGGTCCGGGACGATCGTGCCCGCCCACTCCTTGAAGATCGCATCGGCCGAGGCGAACAGCAATCCGAAGATGAGAACGCCCAGCACGGACCACACGACCGTCCGCACCGCCGCCGCACTGGCCCGCAGCCCGCCGACGGTCTGCAGGGAACGCCCAAGCCACGGCAGCCCTCGCAGCGCGGCGAGCGGCCAGGCGACACCAGCAGCAACGAAGGCGGGCAGAGTGCGGCCGTGCGCCAGGGCTGTCATGCAGAGTGCGGCACCCGTCATGAGGCACACGAACGCAACCCACTCCGCATCCCTGACGACCACAGTCGCCGCCAGCAGGACACACAGCGCGGCACTGGCCCGCGTGAAGCGGGATCGGCGGTCGGCGCTGAAGCCGAGGATCACGCCTCCGGCCGCGAGCAGCACCACGAAGGTGCCGAGCCCGAGATCACGGAACGGCAGGATGATGGCGGCCAGCAGTCCGACCCCAAGGCAATAGAGGACCGCACGCAGGTTTCCGGGAACGCGGGCGTCAGGCCAGAAGGTGCCGAACAGCATGTCCATTCCCGAGTCGGGCACCGGGGCCGGTACCGGAGGGGCAAGTGCGGGAGAGGGCTCGGTCATGACTGGCTCCTTGGCCTTTCTAGGGACATAGGTGTGCTGCCGCGGCTCGTGTGGGAGGTCGACGCGGACCCGGGCTCCGGTACTGCGCGGCTCGGGTTCGACGAACTGGATGGTGCCGCCATGCAGATCGGTCACCCAGCGGGCGATCGCCAGGCCGAGGCCGGTACCACCGCCACCGTCGGCCTCGGCCAGCGTCCCGAACCGCTCGAAGACGCGATCCCGATCGGCGACCGGGATGCCTGGTCCCTCGTCGGTGATCTCCAGCCGCCACCCGGTGGCCGTGGCCTGGGCGGAGATCTGGACCACCCCGCCGGCAGGACTGTGCCGGGAGGCGTTGTCGAGCAGGTTGGCGACAAGTTGGTGCAGGCGCGGGCGATCGGCCGGGACTGTCAGCGCCGACGGCGTGACCTGTACTGCGTACTTGACCTCGCGGCCGCCCACCTTCGCCTCGGCCACTGCACGCTCCAGCAGCTCCAGGACCGGCACCTGGGTGGTGGACAGCTGGGCCTCCCCCGCATCCACCCGGGCAAGGTCAAGCATGTCTGACGCGAGAGCAGCGAGCCGCTCAGCCTGATCGAGCGCGGTCCGCAGAGCCACGGGATCGGGCTCGGCGACCCCGTCGACGAGGTTCTCCAGTACGGCGCACAACGCGGCGAGCGGGGTCCGTAGTTCATGGCTCACGTTCGCCACCAGTTCGCGGCGCTGGCGGTCCACAGTGGCCAGGTCCTCGGCCATCCGGTTGAAGGCCCGGGCCAGTTCGCCCACCTCGTCGCTCGAGGTCGCCGTGACTCGGCCGCTGTAGTCACCACG
>NZ_DASRXP010000347.1:0-2162 GCF_035687465.1 Kribbella sp. | reverse complement strand
GCGGCATGGTGTAGCGGGCGTCGTCGGCGAGCAGGTCCCCGATCGAATCCGCGTCGGCTTGCTCCCAGGCGGTCGCGAAGTTGTCGATGAGTTGCTGCTCCCGGTCCTGCCCGAGCGAGGCGAGCTCAGCCTGCTGGCTGACCGGTGGGATCCGTTCGTCGACGGCCTTGCGGGCCTGCTGGAACGCGTTGTCCACCGACTGCGGGCTGGTCTCGAGGATCACGGCGGCCTCGGCAGCGGAGTACTCGAGGACCTCCCTGAGGATGAGGACCGCGCGTTGGGTGCTGGGGATCTGCTGCAAGGCGGCGATGAAGGCGAGTTCGACGGTCACGCGCTGCTCGTAGCCGGCCTCCGGGTCGTCCGGGCACGGCTCCAGCCAGATCGGCTCCAGGATCGGTGCGCCGAGCTCCCCCGGATCCTGCCGGGCCGCGACCTGGTCGGAGGTCAGCACCTTCTTCGGCCGCTGCGAGCTCAGCCGCAGACAGGTGTCGGTACTGATCCGGTACAACCAGCTCCGGACCGACGTGCTGCCGTCGTACCCGCCCATCTCCTGCCAGGCGCCGAGCAACGACTGCTGCAACGCGTCCTCCGCATCGTGGAGCGACCCGAGCATCCGGTAACAGTGCGCCCCGAGTTCCTTCCGGTACGCGCCCGCCAACTCCCCGTACGCCGCCTCGTCCCCGCCCCTGGCCAACGCCACCAACTCGACATCGCTCACCCCTCGACACTAGGTCACCGAAGGGCCCCGTTGGTTACTCAGGGCCAGGTAGTGGCGTTGGCAGCGAAGAGCTCGGGTGGGCTGTGGAGCGGGATGACGCAGACAAGCTGGCCGCCCGGGACGCGCAGAGTGTGGCATCCCTGCCAGACCAGAACGTCTCCGCACGGGAGGCCTGGTCCTGAGGCACGTCTATCAGCAGCGTCGACACCCGACTCCGATGCATCCCCGGATCTTAGGCGTGTCGCTGAATTCCCCCAAGGGTGACCGGAGGTCTGTGGGGCGTTGCCCGCTGGTGGGTGGGCGCTCACGATGACCGGAACAGACGACGCGTCCGTCCCCTTGCAACTTTCCGCCCCAAGATGCCAGGAGGAGCTCATGCCCAGCTCCGTCAGTTCGTCACGCCCACTCCGCCGCCGTCTCCCGCTCCTCGTCACCGGACTGGCCGTCGCGGTCGCCCCGGTCCTGACCACCCGCAGCGCGAGCGCGCTCGACGCTCCGCAGGAAGCCGCCGCACCGGCCGTCGCGTTCGAGATCCAGAGCCTGGACGGCACCGGCAACAACCAGGCCCACCCGACCTGGGGCAAGTCCGGCCTGCCCTACTCCCGGGTGGCCCCGACCCGCTACGCGGACGGCAGGAGCGAGCCCGTCGCCGGCCCGAACGCGCGCA
The DNA here is from genome assembly GCF_035687465.1 of Kribbella sp. NCBI lineage: Bacteria > Bacillati > Actinomycetota > Actinomycetes > Propionibacteriales > Kribbellaceae > Kribbella > Kribbella sp. The sequence continues at coordinate 777 of NZ_DASRXP010000347.1, read as the reverse complement.
CCGTGAGCAACCGGGTGTTCCAGGACGAGGCCCAGAACCTGTTCTCCGAGCGCCAGGTCACCCAGTGGGGTTTCGTCTGGGGCCAGTTCCTCGACCACACGATCGGCCTTCGCGAGGGCCGGGCACCCGGCGATCCCCAGGGCGAGACGCGCAACATCGGTTTCGATGCCAACGATCCCCTGGAGAAGTTCACCAACGACTTCGGCTGCCTGTCCTTCGTCCGCTCGACGGCTGCACCCGGCACCGGCGTCACCACCCCACGGCAGCAGACCAACACCCTCAGCTCGTACGTCGACGCGTTCGCGGTGTACGGCGGCTCCAACCAGCGGCTCGAGTGGCTCCGCGAAGGCCCGGTCGACGGCAACCTCGGCAACAACGGCGCCAGGTTGCTCCTCCCCGGCGACTACCTGCCCCGCAAGGACAGCCGCGGCGATCCCGCCTCCGCTCCCGCGATGGACATCGACGGCGCGCTCCGGAGTACGCCGAATCGCGCGATCGTCGCCGGCGACGTACGGGCCAACGAGAACATCGCGTTGACGGCGACGCAGACGCTGTTCGCCCGGGAGCACAACCGGATCGTCGCGCAGTTGCCCGGCTCGCTCAGCAACGAGGACAGGTTCCAGATCGCCCGCCGGGTCGTTCTCGCGGAGCAGCAGTACATCACCTACAACGAGTTCCTCCCCGCCGTCGGGGTCACGCTGCCGGCGTACACGGGCTACAAGCCCGGGACCGACGCGACCTTGAGCAACGAGTTCGCGACCGTCGGATACCGCGCGC
>NZ_DASRXP010000346.1:0-2876 GCF_035687465.1 Kribbella sp. | reverse complement strand
CCACCCGCGAGCGGTACGCGCTGATCATGCGCAACAACTCCTCCAAGGGCGCCGGAGCCGAGATGTGCACCCCGGCCACGCAGACGCTGCGCACGATCACCACCGCCGGGCACCAGTCGCTGCTCGAGCCCCAGACCCCGGCAGTCGAGGAATGCATGATCAGCGCGTACCGGTCGCGGGTGGTGAAGGTGCCGTGGGGGTGGCTCGTGGCACGGCTGGTGCCGTTGCCGTAGTACGGCATGAGGAGTGCGTGGTGGTTGCCTGCGGCAGCGAACGTGTCGAACGGGTCTCCTACTCGCTTGGTGGTGTTGTTGTTGCGCAGCGGCACGACCAGCGCTTCGGACTCGCGCGTGGTCCTAGTCCGCATCACCTCGGCGACCGATGTGGCCGACTCGTTCCAGGTGCCTCCTGCCGGGACCAGTAACGCGGTCTCGTTGCGGGTCGTCATGGTCCGCATTGCCTCGGCCAGCGGCGCTGCTGTCTTGCCGTCGCGGCCTTCCACCGGGATCAGTAGCTCGGGCTGTGCGTAGCGGGCGAGACCGGCGACGATTCGCTGCATCGTCTTGGCGGCCAGTGGCTTGGCGCGGTCACCGATGCGCTGACCCGGCAGGGTCCAGTCGATGGCTGCGGCAGCGGGTAGCCATCCGGGCTCGACGACGGTGTTGCGGCACGTCACGCGCGGGCAGCGCCACACGTACTGGGCGCGGTAGCGGCCCCACGCCTTGTCGGTCTGCTTCCACGCCTGCATCGCCCGCACCGCTTCGCCGCAGCCCTCGCAGTAGGCGGTCGGCCTCGTCCACCGGTTCAGGTCCGGGCACCGGCTGGCACGCAGGTGCGCGACCACATAGAGCCGGTCGCGCGATTGGGGTGCGGGGAGGCCAGCGGCCTGGGCGTGCATCGAGTTCAGGTAGACCACGTGCGAGCAGTAGCCGAGCGCGTCCAGCGCGGTGCGCCAGGCGCCCCACAGCATCCATTTCGCGGCGTCGACCACGTTCTCGACCACGATCGCGTCGTAACGGTGGTGCTCGGCGAACCGCACCACGTCCCACATCGTCGCCCGGGACCGCTCGGCCGCCTCGTCCGGCAGTGTGTCGCCGAACAGGTCCGGGGTTGCGTCCACGTTGCGCTTCTTGCCCTTGGCCTGCGAGTGGTTCGTGCACTCCGGTGATGCCCACAGCACGTTGGTGCGCGGGTACCGGCGCGGCTCCACCTGCGACAGGTCGGCGCAGTCGTGGTCGGTGTCGGGGTGGTTGCTGTTGTGGGTGTCCACGGCGAGCTTCCAGTGGTTCGCGGCCAGCCGCACGGTCACCCCAGGTACCTGGGACGCGCCGGTGCTCGAGCCACCGGCCCCGCAGAACAGGTCGGTCACGGTGAGCGTCATTGGTGGTCACTTCCCTTCAGGCTGGAGCGGGGAGGTGGCGTGAATGACGCGGACGGAGCGGGCGCCGTCTTTGTAGAGGCGGCGGATCGTGTCATCGGGGTTCGCCCTGTACACCTGGCCCCGTGTGTGGTCCGTCGGTCCGCCTTCGGCGGGGGTGCACGGGTCGAACCAGTAGAGGCGGAACTTCACGTTGCCCAGGCCGTCACGTCTGGCCTCGGGGTCGAGCTGGAGAATGAACTCTCCCTCGCCGGGCTTGGGGATATTGCAGTACTCGGCGGCTGTCGGGTTCTTGCTGGTGAGGGTCATTGGTGGATCTCCTTGGCCTTCTAGCTGGTGGGCTTTGTGTGACGGCAGCCCGTTCTTGGGGCCTGCCGGCTACTGCCGTCTGCCGGGCCGCTAGAGGCTCCGAAGTCAAGGGGCTGTCGGCTGGTGGACAAGGAAACAAGCGAGCTTGCGAGCGCCGCCGTCCTCCAGGCGAGAACCCCTTGACTTTGGAGGGGGCGGTCTGGCACCGCCCACCAACCTCAACCAGAGAAGGGAATTGATCCGGCCGGAGGCCGGACCAGTCTCGGTTCAGACATCGGCCAGCGGACTGCCCAGATCCGCGGCCGTGTCCTTGATGGCCTGCTCGTCCTCGACCCGCGCGGCGGTGTCATCGGCATGCCACCGGGTCAGCGCCTCGTCGCGGGCATCGTCACCGGCCGCGGTGTCGGCCTGGTCCCGGACGCGGTCAACGATGACCTCGGCACGCCGTATCGCCGCCGTGCAAGCACTGGTCTCGATCTGCGCCCGCAGGTCGTCCCGGTCTTCTTGCTGGCGCGGACCTCCGGCGCCTAACGTGCCGGCGCGGTCGTCTTCGGCCGCATCATCGTCGGCCCTGTCGGTCCGCTGCCAAGCGTCCTCAACCGGGACATCGGTGCGCGCATCATGCCGCTGATGTCTTTCGTCGCCGAGGGCGCTGGAGACATAGTCGTCCTCCGTGTCGTCATCGTCCGTGGGGAGCATGCGCCGTTCGACGGTCTCGTCTCCCGTCGTGTCGGCGGGGTCGGTGTCGATCTGTTGATCCGCCGTGTCCTCGATCATCATCATGTGCCGGTCGGCGCCGCCGAACCGAATGGCGGCGTCACGCTCTGCCTTACCGAGCAGGTCTTCACGGTCCTGAGGGATGACGTGAACGGTTCCGGAGTCCTGGTCGTGGGTCATTCGCTGCAAGGCGGCGTCGACCTCCTCGCGGCTGTCCGGCTCCCTGCCCGCTTGGCGCGCCTGCGAGCCGAGTTCGCTGCGGATGGCAGCGAGGTCGATCCACGTCTTGCCATCGTCGCCGTCCTCGGCGGCGAGGGCGATCTGGACGTCGTAGGCGTGCCGCGCGGCGTTCTCGACAACCCGTTCACGTTGCAGGCGGGCGGCTTCTTTGAAGTCGGCGTCGTTGTCGCTCGCGAACTCGGTTACCTGCGCGGCTGGGAACAGTTGGTCGGCAGCGTCTGGCTGGTACGCC
>NZ_DASRXP010000345.1:0-11071 GCF_035687465.1 Kribbella sp. | reverse complement strand
GCCGATGGCCCCCATCACGGTGCCGACGGCCTCGGCCAGCGCGCTGAGAATGGGATCGAAGATCAATGCAATCATCGCCTCGACTGCGGGTTCTAGGGCATCCATCAGGAAGTCTTTGATGCACTGGTCCCAGCCGTCGTCGCAGAGCAGTGCGAGCATGTCAGCTCCCGGTCCGCGGGGAGACGAAGCGCAGGATGGCGGGCAGTGCGACGACCGAGAGCACCATCATGGTCAGGCCGGTGATGACGGGCAGCGTCACGTCGTCGGGCTCGCCCTCGGCCGAGCCGATCGACATGATCGCGGCGGAGTAGATGATCGCGGCGATCGGTTTGTACAGGATGAACCCGGCCAGCCAGGCGACCGCCCGTTTGAACCAGGCCATGCCGGCCTCGGTGTTCGTCGCGGACGCGGTCAGCGGCAGCACCCCGACGAGCAGGATCAGCATCCCGTAGCGGACGACCATCAGAGCGAGCTGGACCAGCGACGTGATCACCATCAGGATGCCGATCACGATCACGAGCATCAGTCCGACGCCCTCGGTCTTGAGCGGGTTGACCAGGATCTCGCCGATCTTCTCGGAGAAGGTCGAGCCCTCCAGCGCCTGGTCGACGATCCACTCGGAGAACGCGTCAGAGATCTGGATCAGCGTCGAGGCGATGGCGACCCCGGCGGTCGACACCACGACCATCGTGAGCAGGCTCTTCACGATGTCGCGCACCGGTTCGCCGCGCTGCGAGATCGCCATCCGGACGCCGCCGATGATCATCGCGAGGGTGGCCGCCAGGATCATGATCCACAACGTGCGCTGCTGCACGAACGCGACCGCACTGTTGTTGCCGAAGGCCGGGGTGTCGATGTCGATCCAGAGCGTGCCGACCGCCTTCATCACGGACTCGACCGCCTCGATCACGACCTGCTTGAAGGCGTCGAAGAGGAACTTGAAGGTGCTGCCGATGGCCCATTCCAAAGCGTCACCGAGGTACTGGGAGATGCAGTCGCCCCAGTCCCAGGGCGCCGCGGAGCAGCCGAGCGGGATCATCACGCGCCCCCGAACCGGACGTAGCCCTCGAGCGACTGCAGTACGTCCGGCGCGACCTCACCGTTGAAACTGCCGTCGGGCTGCAGCACGAGCTTCCAGTCGCCGCCGCTCCACAACAGCGTCACGGGCAACGATGCCACCTTCTGTGCATCGAGCCGGACGGCGATCGAGACGATCGCCCGGTCGGGCAGGTAGTCGATGACCTTGAACCCGGTGAACTGCGAGGTCTCACCGGAGTTGCGCGGTGTGGGTGAGGACCGGACCTCACTGAGTGCCCGGGTGCGGCCGACACCCGGTGCGATCCGGCTCCGCAGTACGGACTCGGTCAGGTCCGGGTTGCGGATCTGGCCCAGCGTCACCATCGCGGCCAGTACGGCGCCGGTCGGCGAGTGGGCGAAGCAGGACCGCAGTCCTGTGGCATCGGTCGAGGCCGGTCCGCCCTGCGCCTGCAGGGGAATCAGCATGTCCGTCTCGAACTGCCAGCTCACCGCGGGCGGGGCCGCGCGGGGGATGCGCAGATCCGGAGTCTTGTTCTTGCAACCGCCTGTGCCGGTGTTGACCGGCGGAGGGGTCGGTCTGGTCGTCGGCTCACCCGGGGTGGCCGGCGGTCCGGTGGGCTGGCTCGTGGGCTGCTCGGTCGGCTCCACCGTGTCCGGCGACGCGGGGGGCTGCGCGGTGGGGTTGTTGCCGCCACCACCCGCCACCAGCCAGACCACGACACAGACGACGACTGCTCCGACGACGATCGCCGACGCGATGAAGCCACGGCTCTCCCAGCCGAAGGCCGGGTCCGTAGTACTGGCGTCATCATCGGGAGAGTTGCGTCCACTGAACCACGCCATCGTGGTTCAGTCTCCGGTTGGACCGAGCAGGGCGGTGCGCGGTGTGGTCATCCGACGATCGTGTTGACCAGCGCAGACGCAGTACCGATCACGATGCAGCCGGCCAGCACCCAGCCGAGCCGGGCAGCGTGCTCTCCACCCTCACCACGACGCTGGCCGATGGCCATCATCGCGCCGGCGATGATCACACCGAGGATGCAGATCGAGATCGCGATCGTGGTCACCCAGCTGACCAACGTGTCGACTCGGTCGGTGACGTCGTCCGGCAGGTCCTCGGTGAGCGGCAGGAGGCGGTAAATGTACTGGACCAACATGAGAGGTCGTGCCTTTCATCAGTATGGGGCGGGGTAGTCCGCGGGGTTCGACGCGCGCAGAGCATAGATGGACTCAAGGACTTCGAAAACCTCGTCAGGTGTGTTCTCAGGGGTGGGATCCTCCCCCCTTCGCCACTCCTCGATCCAGGGGATGTCCCACACTCTGGGCACCCCGCCGCCGACGATGTCGGCAAAGTCGTCCAGCACCCTGGGCAGCCGCCCCGGGGCGTCGGCGATCAGGACCAGGCCGAGCACCGCAACGCCCTGGACCACACCTGAGGCCCACTCGATCGCAGCCCGCTGAGCGGCCCGCAGGCCGGAGCCGTTGGTGCGCGCGACCAGCACCACCGGCGTCGGCACCGGTGGTGGCGGGATCGGCCAGCGATGGCCGGCGGCGTGGCTGCCGGGCAGCAGTTGCGCCATCGTGGTCTCGCCCGAGCCCCCGTGCACGCCGACCCACCAGAGCGTGTCCGCGGCCGGGATGGCGAACTTCGGCAGCCGCTGGTCCTCCGCCGGGGCGGGGACTCCGTGCTGTGGCGCCGAGGGTCCGCGCGGGGACGCGTCGGCCGACTGCGGTGGAGGGCCTGACTCCGGCTGCTGCGCCCCCTGGTTCGGCGGTTGTTGCCTGGTCCACGGGTTCAGCTGCGGCTGCGTCATCGCGCCTCCTCTCGCGGCATGTCGGGGGCGGTCGCCCACAGTATTGTCTCAATTTCTGGGTGTCGCGGCGTGACCCATCCACAGGCGAGGATGTTTCTACCCCCTTGTCGGGGTCAGACGAGCCGAGCGGGCTCGCATGGTGGTATGCCTGGGGCGGCCAGCATGTCTTCGGGCGGAGCACATGCTAGAACGGCGGCGTCCACGGTGGTCGATGTGAGGGAGTTCTGTGGCTGGAATGAGAGGTCGCCATGGCTGACAAGGGCATCCCGTCCTGGCCCAAGGTGACGATCCGGCTGTACGACGACCACAACGCCGAAGTGAAGATCGCCGGCCGCAGCCACCCGGTGAACCACCACGATCCACGGCAGGCCGCGATCGCACTGGTGGCCGAGCGGGCAGCTCAGCTCGGCCGTCCGGTGAAGGCGTCGGCGGTCGAGTCCGACGGCGCTTCCTGGCCGCTGGTGATCCATCCGGACGGCCAGGTCGAGGCCGTCGAGGTGGCGGTCAAGAACGACAAACCGATCTGGCCGATCATCGTGGCCGCCGGAGTGGCCGTAGTACTGGTCGGGGTGACAGCCGTGTATCTGTTGGTCCTGCGGGACACCGGCCCGAAGAACCCGACGCCACCCGTCGCACACAAACTGCCCGAACTACCGGCGCCGAAGGTTGTACCGGATCAGTTCGTGGCGCGGCCGGTGCCGCCGGGCTGGTCGGCGACCGCGACCTGGACCGTCGACCTCGCCGACAAGTCGACCCCTGCGGTGTCCCCGGACGGCAGCGAGGTGGCCATCCTCACCCCGGACCAGAAGATCGCCGTCTTCGACAGTTCGGGCAAGGTTCTCTGGCAGGACAAGGTGCCGAGGGGTGCCGAGAACCCTGTCTACACGACCATCGACGCCAAGCCGGTGCTCGCCGTACTCGCTCCCAAGAGCCTGTTGTATTGGCCGGGCGACGGGGGTGAGTCGACGGAGGTCGAACTGCCGGACGGAGCCAACATCCAATTCTTCGGGACCTCGCCGCTCGCGGTCCACGGTGATCAGCAGGCCAGTGTGCTCAGCGGCGGCGAGTGGCACCCGGTGGAGAACCAGCCTCGGCTGTCGACCCTGCTGCTGGCCGAGGGCGACAAGGCCCTGTTGGCGAGGTACGCCGGCCCGCTCTACTGGAGTCAGACCGGCAAGGACCTGGTCACGTTGCCGCTCAAGCCGCCCGCGGGTGCAACCACGATCAACCACGTCGCGATGGCCAGTCCCGGAAAGGCCATGGTGATCTGGAACATCGCCAAGTCGACCGACGTCATCCCGACGGTGAGTTCGACTGCCGACGGCACAGTGCTGGCCGCCTGCCCGCGGGTCAGCATCAGGCGGGCCGACGGCTGGAAGTGGCTGCCGGACCAGGCCGTGAAGGTCGCGGCGTACGGCGAGTGCCTGATCGACTTCACCAGCCGGACGACCAAGCTGGTGGAGGGATTCAGTCCGTTGTCGATCACCCAGACCACGATCTACGGCAACGTCGAAGGCAAGCCGGTGGCGATCGCGCCGGGCGGCAAGGTCACCCCGCTGGCCGCTGACACCGCTCGTCCGTGGGGGATCGCGGGTGATCGCGCGATCGTCGTCCATGCGTCCGTGCTCTACGCCCTGGCCAAGAAATGAAGCTTCCCCGTACGACGCCTCGGGCGGCTGTGGCTCGATGGCTTCCGGTGGTCGCGACTGCGGGGATGCTCGTCTTCTCGCCGCTCGCGGCAGCCGCGGCTGGGCTGGCGGACGATCCGGGTCCGGTCGACTGGCCTTCGGTCAAGGAGCTCGGGGGCACTGACTCAGGGTCCGACCCGAAGCCAGTCGATCCGCCGAAGGTGGCCAACCCGGACCGAGGTACGGCCACTGATCCGGGGCCGGTGGATTGGCCCGCACCGGATCAGCAGTAGCCGCGCCGAACCAGCAACCAGCAACCAGCAACCAGCCCGGAGCATGCGCAACGGCCCGCCTTTCCCTGGGGAGAGACGGGCCGTTGTGAGGTGCTGGTGAGGTGCTGCCGTCAGCCGGCGACGACCTCGAGGCGAACGGTGGCGGCCACGTCCGGGTGCAGCTGCACCGAGACCTGGTGCTTGCCGACGGTCTTGATCGGCGAACCGATCGAGATCGCCCGCTTCTCCACCAGCGGTCCGCCGGCGGACTTGATCGCACCGGCGATGTCCGCCGGGGTGACCGAGCCGAACAGACGACCGGTGTCGCCCGCCTTCACGTCCAGCTGGACGCCGAGCTGCTCGAGCTGGTTCTTGACCTCGCTCGCGTGCTCCTTGCCCTGGATCGACCGGGCGTCACGCGCCCGCTTGATCGACTGGATCTGCTTCTCTGCTCCACGGGTCCAGCCGATGGCCAGACCGCGCGGTACGAGGTAGTTGCGGCCGTAGCCGTCCTTGACCTCGACGATGTCGCCGGGGGCTCCGAGGCCCTCGACTTCCTGCGCCAGGATGAGCTTCATGTCTCAGACCTCCCTCAGCGAGCGGTGCTCGTGTAAGGCAGCAGAGCCACCTCGCGAGCGTTCTTGATAGCGGTGGCCACATCGCGCTGGTGCTGCACGCAGTTCCCGGTCACCCGGCGGGCGCGGATCTTGCCGCGGTCCGAGATGAACTTGCGCAGCAGCGCGGTGTCCTTGTAATCGACGTACGTTGCCTTGTCCTTGCAGAAGCCGCAGACCTTCTTCTTCGGCTTCCGAATGATCTTGGCCATTGTGGTGCTCTCTTCCTACTACTAGAGCCCGGCTACTGCCGGAATGGTCACTCGGTTGTTGTCCTGCAACAGATCAGAACGGAGGCTCTTCCATCGAGCCGCCGCCACCCTGACCTGCCCAGGGGTCGTTCTGCGGGGCGGACTGGCCGCCCCCACCCTGTTGTCCGCCGGCCGGCGTCGCCCACGGGTCGTTCTGCGGGGCGCCACCACCCTGGCCGCCGCCGTAGCCGCCGCCGGAGTTGCCGCCGCCCTGATTGCCGCCGCCACCGCCGAACCCGCCGCCGCCACCCTCGCCGCCGGGACCGGACCGCATGGCCTTGGTCACCTTGGCGGTGGCGCTGCGCAGACTCGGACCGACCTCGTCGACGTCGATCTCGAAGACCGTGCGCTTGTTGCCCTCACGGTCGTCGTACGACCGCTGCTTGAGCCGGCCCTGCACGATCACTCGCATGCCGCGCTGCAGCGACTCGGCCACGTTCTCCGCGGCCTGCCGCCAGACGGAGCAGCTCAGGAACAGCGACTCGCCGTCCTTGAATTCACCTGACTGCCGGTCGTAGGTCCGTGGCGTCGACGCGATCCGGAAGTTCGCGACGGCCGCACCGGACGGGGTGAACCGGAGCTCAGGGTCGTCGACAAGGTTGCCGACCAGTGTGACGACGGTTTCGCCTGCCATTGCCGTTCCTCCTGCTTTCGGGTGTGGCTGTGTCTACAGCAATCAATAGCGGCTGGCGCCGACAGTATTGACGCTGCTGACGACCCCAGGGATCAGTGCTGGTCCGGACGGAGGACCTTGGTGCGCAGGATCGACTCGTTCAGCGTGAGCTGACGGTCAAGTTCCTTCACGACGGCCGGCTCGGCCGTCAGGTCGATGATGGCGTAAATGCCCTCGGACTTCTTCTTGACGTCATAGGCCAGCTTGCGACGGCCCCAGATGTCAACCTTCTCGACCGTGCCACCTTCCTTGCGGACGATGTTCAGGTACGTGTCGAGGGACGGCTCCACCGTGCGCTCTTCGAGCTCAGGGTCGAGGATCACCATGACTTCATAACGACGCATGCGCGAACTCCACCTCCTTCGGACTTGGCGGCCACGGTCTCTCCGTGGCAGGAGGGCGATGCGGTGCGCTCCACGCCGACAATCGCCGTCGGCGTCAAGCAATCAGCCCGGTCGAAGGACCGGGCCAACACTGACAGAATACCAGCGCTTGGACCTGCTCTTGACCATATCCACAGGGCAGTTGTCAGCCTTCACCGGCCACGCCGACACACTCCAGTTTCACGGACCGTGTCCGCCTGCTCACATCCGGCAGACGCACCACGATCACGAGCAGAGGCACGGCCAGGACGACCGAGATGATCGCCAGCAGGCGGAAGCCGCCCTCCGCGAACAGCAGCGTGGACGCTGCGGTGGCGACTGCGGAGACACCCCAGACCCACGCCTCGACCTGGCTCTCCCGCTTCGCCCGAGCGGCCGCCGTTCCGACGCCTGCCCTGGTCAGGGCCGCACTGCCGCCGAGATAGCAGAGATTCCAGCCGTATCCGAGCAGGAACAGAGCCGGGATGAAGGCCTGACCAAGAGGTCCTGCCACCGCTACAGCGGAGACCGCGAGCGTCGCAAGGCCGCCGATCATCACCGGCCGGGGCCCGAACCTGTCGATCAACCAGCCGGTCAACGGAGCCAGCGCGAACATCCCGAACGTATGCACAGACAACATGGCCCCGAGCGCAGCCAATCCCTGCCCATGGTGATGCGCGTGCACGGGCACGGACGTCATCAGAGCCACCATGACCAACTGTCCGACCAACATCACCGCTGCGGCGACCAGCGTCGTACTACGGGACGCCGTTGACTCGCCTACCTCGTCGGCTGACTCCAGGTCCACCGGGATCTGGCTGGTCGGGGCGATCCGGCTCGCAGCCAGCAAGGCGCCGAATGCCGCAGCCACAGCAAGCAGGAACGGCCCGGTGAGTGGCGGGAGTCCGACTGAGACCATGAGTTGCTCGGCCGGCTCGAGGAGGAACGGCCCGCCGGCAGCCCCCGCAGTACCGGCCCAGACGACTGTGCTCATTGCCTGCGCCTGCCGGTTCGGGGCAACCGCCTCGGCAGCGGCGTACCGGGACAGGAGAGCGGCGGCGTTGCCGGCGCCGAGCAGGAGCATTCCTATGAAGAGGAGAACCACGGGTGCTCCTGCAGCGGCCAGCACTGTCAGCGCACCGCCCGCCACAGCCACGCAGTACCCGGTCCGGAGAGCTTGAGCGCGGCCAAGTCGCGCACTGAGGCGACCGACGACCACAGCGCCCGCTGCGGTTCCCAGGACGCCTGCCGTGTTGGGTAGGCCGGCCAGGCCGGGGGTCAGTTCGTCGGCGATGAGGATGGTGCTCACGGCACTCGCGGCCACCATCGCCGCATTCATCAGGGCGGCGGCCAGGACGACGGGGACCAGCGAGGCGGGAATCAACATGGCATCAACGCTAGGAAGGAGTTGCGTTGCACTGAATGCGAAAGGAACGGCGTTCGGACTTGCCGACCAGCGATCTCGAAGGTGTTGTGAGGGAATGACCTTTCAGCAGCGCGAACTGGACTCGACGGACTGGCAGATCCTGGCCGAACTGCAGGCCGACGGGCGGCTGTCGTTCAACCAACTCGGCCGGCGGGTGAACCTGTCGCCGCCGGCCGTGGCGGAGCGGGTACGACGGCTCGAGGAGAGCGGGGTGATCGCCGGCTACCGGGCCGAGGTGGATCCGGCGCGGGCCGGGCAGCCGCTGTCCGCGTTCGTGCAGATGCGGTGCACGACGGGACGCTGTCTGCTCAAGACGACCCGGGCGGAGGACTTCCCCGAAGTACTCGAGATCCACAAGCTCAGCGGCAACGCCTGCTCGATGCTGCGGGTGCGGGTCGCCTCGATGCGCCATCTGGAAGGACTCTTCGAGCGGCTCGGCGAGCACGGCGAGATGAACACCCACGTCGTCCTGTCCACCGAGTTCGAGGGGCGCCCGGTGCAGCCGCCGGTCCAGGAGAGCCGTCCGGTCACCCGGTCCGAGGGCTGGGGTGGCCGGTCCTGAGTGCCCAGCCGTACTTCTTGCCGGATTGTCGGTGGGCGGTCATAGGGTGTTGGCATGAGTTTGAAGCTTGGGGCGCACGTTGATCAGGAAGACCCGCTGGCCGAGGCGGCTGATCGGGGCGCCGACCTGGTGCAGTTCTTCCTCGGCAACCCACAGGACTACAAGGCGCCGAAGCTCGCGTACGCCGACGGCGAGCAGGCGCTGCGGGACCGGGCCGCCGCTGCGGGCGTCGACCTGTACGTGCACGCGCCGTACCGGTTGAACGTGGCGAATACGAACAACCGGATCCGGATCCCGAGCCGGAAGCTGCTCCAGCAGACGCTCGACAAGGCGGCCGAGATTGCGGTCAAGGGTGTGATCGTGCACGGCGGGCACGTCGGTGACGAGGACGACCCGGGGGCGGGGTTCGACAACTGGCGCAAGTGCGTCGAGCGGGCCGAGCTGCCGGTGCCGATGCTGATCGAGAACACCGCCGGCGGCGAGAACGCGATGGCCCGCCAGCTGGACCGGATCGCCCGGCTGTGGGATGCGGTTCAGGCGTCCGGCAACGACCGCCTGGAGAACGTCGGCTTCTGCCTGGACACCTGCCATTTCCACGCCGCAGGCGAGGAGTTGCCGACGATCGTCGAGAAGGTGCTGGCGATCACCGGGCGGATCGATCTGGTGCACGCGAACGGGTCGCGGGATGCGTTCGGGTCAGGGGCGGACCGGCACAGCAACTTCGAGGAAGGCGAGATCGACCCGGCCGACATCGTCGCGGTGGTGAAGGCGGCGGGAGCGCCGGTGGTGGTCGAGACGCCGAACGGCGACCACGGCCAGAAGGCAGACATCGACTACCTGCGCGCCCACCTGAACTGACCGGTACTCCGAGCGCTACCGCGGCTGACCGGTCCTTCGCTTGGTGGGGGTGGGGTAGCGTCCGGGCATGGAGGTTGTGGAGCCCAGGGACGAGCGGGCTGAGCGGTATGCGAAGCGGACCTTCTGGTTGTGCGCTGCGCTCAGTTTGATGGTCGGCGTGTTCTTGGTGTCCGATGTGACGCGGAGCGCGGACGAGTACGGCGCGGCTGCCTGGGTGGGAGTCGGGCTGGCCGGGGTCGTGATTCTCGCGTTGGCGGTTCTGTATGGGGCGTGCGCTCTCGGGCGGGTTCGGCTGGATCGGACTGTCATCGGCAAGCTGGATCTGTTCAAGGTGTCGACGATCTGTCTCGTGGTCGCCGTCGGGGCAGACATTCTGATTCCGGACCGCCAAACGGGCGGCCTCGCGTTGCTGCTGCCGTGGGGCATCACCTACTGGATGCACAACCTCAACAAACCACCCGCCTGAACTCCCGGCCGGTCAAACGATCTCGGCTGCCTCTAGCCCGCTAGGCGGGCGTCCGCCGACGAGATGATCGGGGTGGAGGTTCGGCCTGAGCGCCAAGGAAGGATGAAGGCGCTGGTCAGACAGCAGATGGCGCCGATGAACATCGCCGTGCGGAGACTGGTGAGGGCTGCGAGTGCGCCGCCTGCCGCCATGAAGGCGGGCTGGACCGAGCGCGAGGTGATCGACCAGGACGCGACGACCCGCGCCATGAATCCGTCCTCGGTGGCCTCCATCCGGTAGGTGGCGAAGGAGGGGTTGAACGCTCCCGCCGAGACCAGCAGCGCTGTCTCCGCGATCACGATCAGGACCAGGCCGTCGATGCCGGGTGTTGCCAGAGGCAACAACAGCAACCACGGCGTCCGGAGTACGCCGAAGACCAGCAGCATCCGGTGCAGCCCGTAGCGGCGGGTCAGTCGCGGGGCCAGCTGCGCGCCGAGCACCCCGCCCAGACACGGCAGACCGAGGGCAAGCCCGTACTGCCACGGCGTCAACCCCAGATCGCGGAGCATGAAGACCGCCAGCAGCGGCGTGATCATCATCACCGGACCACCGAACAACTGCGAGTTCCAGAACAGTGCCCGCAACCCCCGATGCGTCAGGATGTAGCGCCACCCCGAGCCCAGGTCCGGCCGCTGCGCCAGCCGCTCGACCGGCGGCTCCGGCTGCCGGATGCGACGGATCCCGACCGCCGAGAACAGGAACGAGAGGGCGTCCACCACCAGCGTCGCCGTGGCTCCGATCAGCCCGACGAGCGCGCCACCGACCGGCGGTCCGATGCTCAGGGTGGTCCAGGTGATCGACTCGAACCGGCTGTTCGCCTCGGCCCGCCCGTCCGCCGGAACCAGCGCCTTCAGATGCGCACCGCTCGCCGCCGTGAAGCCGATCAGCGCCGCCGCCTGCAGAATGCCGACCACGCACAAGTGCGCATAAGTCAGTACGCCGAACGCCGCCGCCACCGGCACACTCGCCAACGCGACGAACCGGCTGAGGTCGGCCGCGATCATCACCGGCCGCTTGCGATGCTGCTCGATGAACGAACCCGACGGCAGCGCGATCGCCGCCCCCGCG
>NZ_DASRXP010000344.1:0-3449 GCF_035687465.1 Kribbella sp. | reverse complement strand
ATCACTCGGTACGGCGCTGGGCGCGGGCTGAGGCATACAGGCAGATGGCTGCGGCGGTGGCGAGGTTGAGGCTTTCGGCGCGGCCGTAGATCGGGACCTTCACCGATCGGTCGACGATCGCGTCGAAACCGTCGGGCAGCCCGTGGGCCTCGTTGCCGAACAACCAGACGGTCGGTTTCGCCAGGGTGCCGTCGTCGATGCACTCGTCCAGGTCGGAACTCCCATACCCGTCCGCGGCAAGCACCTGCAGACCCTGGTCCCGCCAGCCTTTCGCGGCCGTCACGACGTCGGCCTCGACCGTGATCGGCAGGTGGAAGATGCTGCCGACACTCGCGCGGACAGCCTTCGGGTTGTGCGGATCCACCGATTCGCCCGACAGGACGACGGCATCCGCGCCGGCGGCGTCCGCAGTACGGATCAGGGTGCCGACGTTGCCGGGGTCGCGCACCTGGACGCCGACGGCCACCAGCCGCGCGGTTCGCAGTACGGCGTCTTCCAGCGGCACGTCGACCAGTTGGCAGACGGCGACAACGCCTTGGGAGGTGACGGTCTCGCTGAGGACCTCGACGGCCGCGCGATTCACCTCGTACCACGGGACGTCGGCCGCCGCGGCCAGGTCCCGCAGGTCGCGGTGGCGGGTGGCGACGTCGGGTTCGGCGTACACCTCGACCACCAGTTCGCGGTGTTCGAGGGCCTCGCGGACCGCTTGCGGTCCCTCCACCAGGAAGCGGCCCGACTTGCGCCGGAACGCACGAGTGGCGAGCCTCCGGGCCTGCTTGATCCGCACGGACTGTGCGGTCAGCAGACCTGGGCTCGCCACTTCGGGTGCTACTGGGTCGCTGCTGCGGCTCAGGCCGCGGCGTCGCTCTTGGCGTTCAGGTCGGCCGGGAGGGCCGCCTTCGCCAGCGCGACCAGCGCCGAGAACGCCGGAGCGTCGTTGACGGCCAGATCGGCCAGGATCTTGCGGTCGACCTCGATCTCGGCCAGGCGGAGTCCCTGGATGAGCCGGTTGTAGGTCAGGCCCTCGGCGCGAGCCGCGGCGTTGATCCGCTGGATCCACAGCTTGCGGAAGTCGCCCTTGCGCGCCTTGCGGTCACGGTAGGCGTAGACCAGCGAGTGGGTGACCTGCTCCTTGGCCTTGCGGTACAGCCTCGAGCGCTGGCCGCGGTACCCGCTGGCCTGCTCGAGGACGACGCGGCGCTTCTTGTGGGCGTTGACTGCCCGCTTCACGCGTGCCATGAGGTGTTACTCCTTGTATTTCTGCGCCGGAGAAGTGATCCACTCGGCGGGGTGTTCGGGGGGTTGGGAAAGCGAAACTCAGATACCGAGGAGCTTCTTGGCCTTCTTGATGTGCGACGGCGCGACCTCGACAGTGCCGGACAGGCGCCGCTTGCGCCTGGTCGACTTCGCCTCGGCCAGGTGACGCTTGCCGGTCTGCTCGCGGCGCAGCTTGCCCGAGCCCGTGATCCGGATGCGCTTCTTCATCCCCGAGTGGGTCTTCATCTTCGGCATGGCTATGTACTCCTGTTGTCTTTCGTTGACTCGATCGGTGTGCTGGCTCCGGCCTCGCAACCGGAGCGACGCATCACTCCGGATCGAGGTTGTCTGCCGGACCCTTCGGCTTCTTCGTCGCGCCCGCGGCCCGCTCGGCCTCGTGCTGCTTCAACTGCTCAGCACGCTCCTGGCGCTCGGCCTCCTGCTCGGCCTCGTGCTCGGCCTGCTTCTTGGCCTTCTCCGCTTCCACGTCGACGCGCGCCTCGGACTTCTTCTTGTGCGGTCCGAGCACCATGATCATGTTCCGGCCGTCCTGGCGCGGCGAGGACTCGACGAAGCCGAGCTCACCGACGTCTTCGGCCAGCCGCTGCAGCAACCGGAACCCGAGCTCCGGCCGGGACTGCTCGCGACCGCGGAACATGATGGTGATCTTCACCTTGTCACCGGCACGGAGGAAGCGGACGACGTGACCCTTCTTGGTCTCGTAGTCGTGCGGATCGATCTTCGGCCGCAGCTTCATCTCTTTGATGACGGTGTTCGTCTGGTTCCGGCGAGACTCCCGCGCCTTCTGCGCGGTCTCGTACTTGTACTTGCCGAAATCCATCAGCTTGCAGACCGGTGGCCGTGCCGTGGCCGCGACCTCGACCAGGTCGAGATCGGCTTCCTGTGCCAGCCGAAGTGCGTCCTCGATCCGGACGATGCCTACCTGCTCACCGTTCGGTCCGACCAGTCGCACCTCAGGAACGCGGATGCGCTCGTTGACGCGCAGTTCAATGGTGATGGGTCCTCCTGGGTTGTTCGTTTACTGGTGCCACCTCGTGACGCCCGGGGGAATCCCGCCCGTCCGCTGCCGAGTCGGCAGCAGAAATGACGAAAGGCCCTCGTGCGTCCACACGAAGGCCCAATTCCCAGATCGACGGCTGTCCAACCCCGGGTGCGGGGATGTACGCCGTACGATCGCCGCTGTCCTCCGGCCTGAACCGTCCGACTTCGGCGTGACCGGGACCCGCCGACTCTTCGTCGACTGGGTGGGAGGTGGCCCTCCGCTTAGACTAGAACCGCTGGCTTCCCTTGAGTATTCCGCTCAGGGGTCACCACCGGACCTGGTCGGTCGCCGTGCAAGAGTAGCAGCATGACGGACCCCTTCTCCACTCCGCAGTCCGACCCGCTCGCCACGGCGTCCCGCGACATCGCCGAGGTGCCCAGCGTGGAGATCATCTCGACCGCCGCCCTGCACCTGATGAGTGCCGCCGCCGTCCACCTCGGACTGGCCGAGGACCTGCCTGACCACAGGGATCTGGACGAGGCGCGTTCGCTGATCGACGCCCTGGCCGGCCTCCTCGACGCCTCCGCCCAGAGCCTCGGCCACCACCACGCCGCTCCGCTCCGCGACGGCCTGCGCTCGCTCCAACTCGCCTTCCAGGAAGCCTCGACCATCCCGGACGAGCCGGGCACCGGGCCCGGCGAGAAGTACACCGGCGAGGTCCACCCGGCAGCTTCCCGCCGCTGACGCACTACTCCGGCGGACGCATCTCCGCGAAGAAGTCCAGCAGACCCTGAGGGCTGTCGGGCGCGAAGCACATCACGAGGTTGTCCGCTGAATCCGCCGCCGCGGTCTCACTGCGGGGGAAGAGGGCTTGCTCGTACTGCGTGAGCGCGTCCTCCGGGCGACCGGGGTTCGCGACGATCGCCGCAGCCAGTTCCGCGCCGTCCAGCATCGCGAGATTCGCGCCTTCGCCGGCGAACGGGGACATCACGTGCGCCGCGTCGCCGAGCAACGTCACCCCGGGGACGCGCTCCCACCGGTGACCGATGGGGAGGGCATTGATCGGGCGGGGAACCAGGTCGCCGTCCGCGTCGGTGATGATCGCGCGGAGGTCGTCATGCCAGTCGGCGAACGATTCGTGCAGCGCGACCTTCGCCTTCTCTGCATCGGAGAAGTCGATCCCGCCCGA
>NZ_DASRXP010000343.1:0-6273 GCF_035687465.1 Kribbella sp. | reverse complement strand
GACGCCTTCACCGCAACGTTCTTCGCACTCGCGACCGCGGTGGGCGCGTTGCTGCCATTCCTGATCGCGCTGGCGCTGATCGGCATCCCGCTCTGGCGGATCCGTCATCGGCTCCGTCGTACTCCTGCTCCAGTCGCAGCTGGTGCCGGTCCCGCTCTGCCGAACTTCCCGGACCGGCCCGACCAGGGATAGCGGCTACAGGAGGGCAGCGGCGAGTTCGCGGTAGGCCTGGGCGCCTGCGGTTTTCGGGGCGGTGGTGAGGATGCTGTGGCCGATGGCCGGGGCTTCGGCGAAGCGGATGGACTTGGGGATCGCCGGGCTGAGGACTCGCAGCGAGTACGTGTCGGCGATGGTGTCCAGGACCGCCCGGGCGTGCGTCGTACGGCCGTCGTACAGGGTCGGGAGCACGCCGAGGACCTGCAGGCCGGGGTTGGTCAGCCGCTGGACATCGTGAATGGTGTCCAGCAGTTGGCCGACGCCGCGGTGCGCGAGCGTCTCGCACTGCAAGGGGATCAGTACTTCGGACGCCGCCGACAGCCCGTTCACCGTCAGCAGTCCGAGCGTCGGCGGGCAGTCGATCAGGATCCAGTCGTACGCCGCGCTCAGCGGGCGCAGCGTGGTCCGGACGACCTGCTCCGTACCGCTCTCCCGGGACAGCTGCACCTCCGCGGTCGCGAGCTCGATCGTGGCCGGCAGCAGATCCGGGCCGTCGTCGAGTGTCACCAGCACGTCGCGCGCCTTCACCCCGCCGAGCAACACGTGGTGGATCGACTTGTCCAGGTCCTCGGGGTCGATGCCGAGCGAGAACGTCAGGCAGGCCTGCGGATCCAGATCGACCAGCAGCACCCGCTGACCTAGATCGGCCAGGGCAACACCGAGTGAGGCAACCGTGGTCGTCTTGGCCACGCCGCCCTTCTGGTTGGCAACCGCGAGTGTGCGAGGCACCCGGCCATTGTGCCGCAATGTGGAACGCGGCGACCGCCACCCTGGTGCGCGCCGGGCAACGGATACCTTGTATGCGTGAGTACGCCGTGCACGTTGACGCTGCCCGATGGGGTTCACCCCGCGACACTCGAGACCGACCGTGGCGATTTCGCCACCCTGCAGGCGGTGCCAGACGTCGGTACGCCGCTCGGCACGGTGCTCCTGGTCCCTGGCTGGACCGGGAGCAAAGAGGACTTCACGCCCCTTGTCGATCACCTTGCTCGCTATGGCTGGCGGACCGTCGCCGTGGATCAGCGAGGCCAGTACGAGACCCCCGGGCCGGCCGACCCCTCGGCGTACACGCTGTCTGAGCTCGGGGCGGATGTCGTCGCCATGAGCCAGGCGCTGGGCGGGTACAGCCAGGTGGTCGGGCACTCGTTCGGCGGGCTGGTCGCGCGGGAGGCGGTGCTGACCGACCCGAGCGTTTTCTCCACGATCACGCTGCTCTGCTCCGGTCCTGGCGCTTTCAGCGACGAGACGAAGCGGCAGGGGCTGGAGATGCTCGCGTTCGGGTTGGACAACCTGCCGATCGAGCAGGTGTACGACCTGAAGCTCGACCACGACAGCAAGGAGCCGACGTACGCCGCTCCGGCCGAGGACATCGCCGCCTTCCTCCGCGTGCGATTCACCGGGAACGTCCCCGCCAGCCTCGCGTCAATCACGCGGCGGCTCATCGACGCCGAGGACCGCACCGAAAAACTGGCCAAGTCCGGCGTCCGCACCCAGGTCCTGTACGGCGAGTCCGACGACGGCTGGCCGATCCCCGTGCAGAACACGATGGCGGAGATCCTCGGCGTCGAGCCCCAGGTGGTTCCCGACGCCGGCCACTCCCCCGCCATCGATCAACCGGCCGCCACCGCCCGGCTGCTAGTGGACTTCTTCCACGACCGCTAGGTCAATTGACCGGTTTGATGTGGGGGCGCAGGTCCAGCTTGTCCAGGCCGATCGGCCTGAGCTCCGCGATCACCCTCTCGTCCACGATGCGCGTTTCCACCAGGACCGGCCGATCACCGACTCCCCCACCGACGCTCTGGATCCAGGTGTCCTGGTTCGGAAGGGCGCTCACCGCCGCGACCAGCCGATCCGCCTCGCGCTGGCTGACGTCGACCGTTGTCACACACAGGTTGCCGGGCGTCAGCGCCCTCACGGCCTGCCGGATCTGCTCGACGTCGCCGTGCGCCACGCCGATCATCACCACACTCGGACCGGTAGGCGCGCTGGTGGGGTCGGTCTCAAGGCCGCTGGTCGAACCCTCCGGCCTGCCGACCCACAGGTTCTGCAGCTGGTCCGGCCGGGCCTTGACGAAGGCCTCGAGTGCCGGCGTGATCCAGCTGGTCGGATCACCTTCCCGCCAGCCGCCCGATGGCGCCGGGCACGGGACGGTCGCTTCAGTCGGCTCCGCCACTGGGGGTCCCTGCTGCTCGACCGCGATCTTGTTGTCGTTCCAGATCCCGACCAGGTGGGCCGAGCCAACGCGAACCCCCATCTCGGTGCGCACATCTTGTAGTTGGTCGACGTTGACACCGGTCAACTGCACGGCCTGCTCGGGTGCACAGGAAGGTGGTTTGGGGTTCGACGGCAAGGTGAGATTCGTAGTCCCGTAGACCGGTGGGCAGTAGACGACCGGTACTCCCGGCGCGGCGAGCACCTGACCGGTCACCTCCACCTTGTCGCCGTTGCGGACCTGCATCGGGTGTTCCTTGCCCGGGGCAACTGCCGGCGTCGGGGCATCCTTGCCTTTGCCGGGCAGGACGAGCAGCGCGGCGACGGCGATCACGGCCACACTCGCCGCAGCCAGGACCGGGATCCAGCGACGCGGCCCATTGCCGCCACCGGTGATCCGGTCGACATCCGGCTCGGGGGGTGACGGCTGGCTCGCACGCCATTGGGCGCCGGCCTTGGCCAACAGGTCGTCGACCTCGTCGGTCGGTTTCATTCGCTGACCTCCAGCAGAGAGCGCAGGCGGGCCCGCGCATCGGAAAGAGTTGACTTGACGGTGCCCTCGGAGCAACCCATCACCGCTGCAGTGTCAGCTATCGACAGATCAGCGAAGTAGTAGCAGTCGACGGCGAGCCGCTGCCGCGCCGCCAACGTGGTAAGCGCCTGGTCCACGTCCAGCCGCGCGTCGACGTCCGGCCGGTGGTCGGCGCCGTCGTGGTCCTCCAGTTCGGCGACCGGGCGAAGCCGCCGGGCCGCCTTCCGGGCCTGGTCCGCGGTGATCGCGAGCAACCACGACGACGCCGAGCCCCGCGTCCCGTCGTACTGGCTGCGTTTCATCCATGCTCGGGTGAGCGACTCCTGCACGATGTCGTCCCGATCGGCCCCGACCGCCAACCGCGCGGCGAGCCGGGACATCGCCGGCAGATGCGGTCGCACCCACTCGACGAACCCCGCCCCGTCAGCAGGCGGACCCGCGGCCTTCGCCTGGTCGGTCATCGTTGTCGACACACCCTGTCTACCCCTTCACCCCCCAATCCGGTTGGGTCCGCCCAGCACCTCGGTCCCCCACCGCAACTCCAACGACACCACAAGCCCCAGGTCATGCAGTTCGGCACTTATCCACAGATCCCGAAAACCACCCCACGACCCCTCCCCCACTAACTACGGTCGAAGAACCGACCAACCAGGGGGAGCAAATGCCGCCGCCCGGCCCCACCGGCCTAGAACACCTACCAGAACCATCCGCCCTCCACGCCAGCCTCAGCGCCCGGCGTCCCCTCGACTGGGGCGACGCGCTTCCTACCAAAGAGGACATCGCGGCGAAGTTCGGACAAGAGGCGGCGACGCGGAGTCTCACCTTGCTCGCTCGCGCAGCCGACGCCGAGCCCCGAGTCACCGCCGACCTGGTCAGCTCCGTCAGTTCGGGAGTTGTTCCGTACCAACTGGAGAACCGCATCAAGTCGCCCCAGTCGCTAGCTCGGAAGCTCGACGATCGCGAAGGTACGCGATTCGCCACGCAACCGGTCGAGGATCTGCTCCGTTACACCTTCGTCACCCCTGAGCCCGACGACCTCGTCAGAGCAGCCAAAGATGCCTGCGACACTCTTCTGGCGAAGGGCTGGACGATGGACTCCGCACACCACTCGTATGTCAACGGCAGCCGCTACAAGGGATTGCACCTGTTCCTGCGCGGTCACGGCGAATTGGTCGAGTTGCAGATTCACTCTCGGGAGTCCATCGACGTCAAGACTCGCACCACGCCGCTCTATGTGATCGAGCGCGACCGAAAAATGGATCGAGCCAGCCGTGACGCAGCGCGCGAGACTTGTATCGCGTTGTCCGACCAGATGACGCAGCCCGCCGGCCTGGACGATTTGAAGACACTGGGTGGCGTTGCGGTGGGCACCAGAAGTTACGGTATGCGGAGCCCTCGGTCCAAGGGGCGGCCGGAAACGGATCCGCCATCCTTGGGCGAGCCATCACCAACCCAGCAAGCGACGGCCCAACGACGGTCGAACGCCACCGACAAGAAGGGGAACTCGAAATGACGCGGCTCTATCTGGTCACCCAAGGCGAGCGTCAGATCTGGGTGGCCGCTCTGATCGATGAGGACATCTGGACCTATGTCGGCAATACCGGCAAGTTCCACCTCAACGACGGCGTGCGGCATGACTTCTTCATGCTCAACGAGGCCAAGTACTCCGAGATCGGGCTCTCCGAGGCACACCGCTTGATCAAGAGCGGGGTCGGCCTCGTCGACGAACAGCAGATCCCAGACTCCGTCCAGAAGTGGCGGGACGACCCTGAGGCAATGGAACCCGAGATCGTCTTCGCCTCTCTCGCCGCCGACCTCTCCTGACCTCCTCATGGTTGAAGGGTCCTGCAGATGATGAAGCTGTACACGGCCTGAGAGGACGACCAACTGGTGTGGGTGGCGGCGTTGGCGCACGAGACGATGTACGGGTATGTGACCAACACCGGGAAGTTCCATGACAACAATGCCTTGCGCAACGACTTCTACATGGACTTTCCCCTCACCTATGAAGAGATCGGGAGCGCCGACGCCCGGCGGTTGATCGACAACACCATCGCTCCGTTCGACGAGGAAGAGTACGACGACCTGCTCGCGGAGTGGCGGGCCGACCCGGAGGCACTGGATCCGGGCGAGGTGCTTTCGATGGTGGCGGACTTCAGCACTGATCTTGGGTTGTTCCATCGTCGCGGTGGACGAGGAGAACCGCCTCGCGGGTGCACCGGCGCATGCACTGTCCCACACGGTTGCTCGTAGCAACTGCCCGTGGCGCCGAGGGTTGATTCACTCGGCGCTGCGGGGTGGCTAGGGGGCGCGGGTTGGGGGTGGGTCGGTCGTGGTGGGGTTGTTGCGGTACTGGCGGCCGGTGGGGCTGGTCCAGGTGTAGCTGCCATCCGGGTTGGGGCGAGTCTGCCAGCCGCCTTCGTGTTTGAGGCGGTGGTGGTGACGGCAGAGGCACCACAGGTTGGTCGCGGTGGTACGTCCGCCGGCGGCGAAGGCGTCGCGGTGGTCGAGGTCGGTGAATTCGGCGGGCCGGTTGCAGCCCGGGAATTGGCAGACGCGATCCCGGAACCGGACATACCTGTCCAATGCGGCTGAGGGTGTGTATTTGTTGGGATCGCTGCCTGGTGGCTGGTCGGTGATCCTGACCTCGATCCGCGGACCGGTGCGTGCGCTACCGCCCCCGCTGCTCGCGCCGCTCGGCCCGTTCCCGACGCTCACGCCACCTCCCCGGTCCGCGTCACTTCCGCGGTCCGCGCCACTCACGCCGCTTAGGTCGTTGCTGTCGTTCCCGCAGCACCCGTCATGGCCGCTGCATGTGTCGGTCGTGGTGCGGGGGCGGTGGGTAGCTGCGCCGGGGCGGGGGCTGTTGGGGATGGTGGGCAGGTTGGGGAGGAGGGTGTGGGTGAGGGCCTTGATGAGGTGCTTGCGCAGGGAGCTTTGTGGGATGGGTCCGTGGTGGTCGGCTTCGCCGCCGGTGCCTTCGGTTCCGTTGATCAGTGCCTGTAGCTCCGCGCCGGTCGCGTGGATGACGACTGTTGCGTCGGCCCCAACCTGCGCGGCCTCCTCCACCGCGTCGCCGTCCAGCGCATCACCGTCCAGCGCATCACCGTCCAGCGCGTCACCGTCGAGCGCGTCACCGTGAGGGCCAGCAGCAGCGCCGGTGCCCTGGTCGTTGGCCTGGAGTTGGGGTGCCGCATCATCGCTGCGAGCCGAGTTGCCACCGAGGTCGTCGCTGGGGCCGCCGTACGGGCCGGTGCTAACGCCAGTGTCGTAGTCGGTGTCGTCGACCGGTTCGTGGTCGCGGTCGTCGGGCG
>NZ_DASRXP010000342.1:0-16812 GCF_035687465.1 Kribbella sp. | reverse complement strand
GCAACAGGGAGCGCCAGTGCATCCTGAGGATCTGGATGCCGCCGAAGCACCAGCGATAGCGCTGGCTCTTCAGCGCCTCGAACGTCAACGGCATGATGCCCTGGCCGTACGACCTGTCGACATGCAAGCCCGTCCAGCCGGCTCGCAGCATGCGTAGCGAGAGCTCGGCGTCCTCGGTGATGCACCACTGGTCCCATCCGCCCAGGTCCTCGATCGCCTGCCTGCGGATGATGCCCATGGTGCCGGCGAAGATCGCGGCGTCCCGCTCGTTGCGCGACGGCTGCGAGACGGCGAAGAAGTACCGGTAGGAGTAGTACAGCCGCCGGTAGTACCTGGACTGCCGCCAACCGCGATAGTCCTGTGGTGCTTGGACGAACCCGAGCCCCTGGTCGGCGAACAGCGGGGCGCAGTCGGCCAGGAAGTTCGGCTGGATCTGGTAGTCGGAGTCGACGACCGCGATGAGCTCGGCGCGCGGATCGGTGAGGTTCTGGAGCGCGTAGTTGAGTGCGCCGGACTTGTAGCCGGGCCAGTCCTCGAGGTGCACGAACTTGACGTGGTGGGCCGCGCACCACCGCTCGACCGGGCGCCAGAGCTCGGGATCGTCGGTGTTGTCGTCAATGGCAACGATCTCGTAGTTCGGGTAGTTCAGCCGGCGCAACGCGGCCAGGGTCTGGATGACCATGTCCGGCGGCTCGTTGTGTGCGGGGATATGCAGACTGACGAACGGCCGGTAGTCCCCGTGCGGCACCGGCCCGCCCTTCTCGATCACCCGCCGACGCCAGTACTGCGTACCGAGTGCGTCGCACAGCTCCCACAGATAGGCACCCGCGAACAGACCTGCCAGGACTTCGAGCAACCACAGGATGACCCCGCCGATCGTGTTGACGACACCGAGGTGGCTCACGAAAGTCCAGTGGATGATGAAGACCAGGTACGCGACGTACAGGTAGGTCGACGCGGCCCAGCACACGTGCGCCCGGCCGTTCCAGCGCCGGGTGACGGGTAGTAGCGCGAGGCTGAACGCGATCACGACGATGGAGGCGATCAGCGCGCGATGCGGTGTCGTGCCGACCAGTACGGACAGGGCGTAGCTGACCGCCGTGAGCGCGACGGTGAAAATGAGCGCCGAGACCAGGCGACGGGAGTACGCCCAGGCGGTGGCGACAGGCCATCGCGTGGGCAGCGATACGAACATCGCAAGCGAACTGATCGGCGCAATGAAAAGCCCCGCCAGCAGCAACGCAGCAAGCATGTGACGAGCCCTCCTCCACCACGGTTCGCCACTGGAGGCAGTGTTCCGGCGTTGGCCAGCTCGCTCCGGGCCCTCCCAGCTTGGCCGCGACAGGCCCCCAGATCATGACCGCCAGCCCCCGTCCCCCCAACCAGACAGCACCCACCCCACCTACCAACTAGCTGGAATTTCAGGTGGTTGAGCAAGTCCATCCACGATCCAGAAGATCGTTGGCCGACCGTAGCGAGAGGACGTGCAGATGGCCTGTGGAAAGCGAACTCTAGGTGTCGGCCTAGCCGCCTACAGTGCTCTTCATGCCAGCTCACGTGTTCGTCGACGAGAGCAAAGCCAAGGGGCTGCTCGTCGCGGCTGCTGTGTGCCTCGCCGTCGATGTAAATGCCAATCGCCGCACCATGGCCGGCTTGCTAATGCCTCGGGAGCGGCGCATCCACTTCACCAAGGAGTCGCCGGCGCGACGCCGCAAGATCCTGGCGGTCATCGCCGGATTCGATCTGACGGTCCGGCTCTACCAGGCCGGGAAAGACGACGCGGTCGGGCGTAGGGCATGCCTGACCGCTGTCGTGCGCGACATCGCGGCCTCAGCCGAGCGGCTAGTGGTCGAACGCGACGAAACCACGATGACTTACGACAGGCAGGTGCTGTTCAGCGCAGCCCATCAGCACGGCTGTTCCGACACCTTGCACTATGAACTGCTTGCCCCTCACGCAGATCCGCTGCTCTGGATCCCCGACGCAGTCGCGTGGTCATGGGTCAAGGGTGGCGATCGGCGCGACCAGGTCGCGCCGTACTCCACGCTGATCAGGGTCTGAACGCGCGAAACCCGGCTCGCCAACCGTCCGGATGACTGCCGGGCCCACTTCCCGAGGACTATTGCCCTGGGCTGATGCAAGTGTACACACCCTTAGCGTCAGCCCACCACGCTAGCGCAGGCGTTGATAAGCCTCGGAAAACCGGTGGTCACTCCCTTCGGTGGCGGGGATGCTGAAGCGTGTTGTCTGGCTTGAGGGGGAGTTCGGGATGACCGTTGCTGCGCCGTACGGGGACCAGCCTGAAATCCGAGTGGCGGCCGGGACGCTGCGCGGCACTAGCGAGGCGGGCGTGGCCGTCTTCCGTGGCATCCCGTACGCCGAGGCGCCCGTCGGCGTACTCCGTTTTGCCGCACCGCAACCGGTGCAGGGCTGGGACGGGGTGCGGGATGCGGTTTCGTACGGTCCGCCGCCTCCGCAGGCCGGCGCCTTCGGCATGGACAAGTTGTCGCAGGCGGCTGGAGATGACTGGCTGACGATCAATGTCTGGTCGCCCGAGTTGGAACCGGCCGCGGGGCTGCCGGTCATGGTGTGGATCCAAGGCGGCGCCTACGGGATCGGCATGTCCAGCCTCCCGGAGTACGACGGCAGCCGCCTCGCGCGGGACGGTGATGTCGTCGTCGTGACGTTCAACTACCGGGTCGGCATCGAGGGCTTCGCGCAACTCGAGGGAGCGCCCGCCAACCGCGGACTGCTCGACCAGGTCGCCGCGCTGGAGTGGGTACGCGACAACATCAGCGCCTTCGGTGGCGACCCCGGTCGGGTCACGGTCTTCGGCCAGTCAGCGGGTGGTGGCTCGATCGCCGCCCTGCTGGCGATGCCGCGTGCAGCCGGGCTCTTCCAGCGAGCCATCGTAGGGAGCGCCCCAGGCACGTTCTTCTCGCCGGCACTCGCCGCCGACATCGCCACCGCCTGCGCTTCCGAGCTAGGGCTGCGACCAACCGTGGACGACCTGTCCACCGTGGCCCCCTCCCTCCTATCCGTCGCCGGTGACGCGGTCACCGACAAGATCGGCCAGTGGGTGGAACGCTGGGGCCAGGCCGCGTACAGATCGATCCTGTTCGCGCCTGTCGTCGATGGTGACGTCCTGCCCGTCACCCCGTGGCAGGCCCTGGCCGACGGCGCCGGCCGCGATCTCGAACTCCTCATCGGCCATACCCGCGACGAGCAGCGCCTGTTCAACATGCTCGACGGCAACCTCGGCTCGGTCACGTCTTCGCAGGCGGCAGCCGCTCTGACCGCCCTCGCCCCAGGCCCCGACGGCGCACGCCGGTACTACGAAGCATTCCCGACCGCCGACCCGGACGAGCTCCACGAACTCGTCAACTCGGACTGGCTGTTCCGCATGCCGACGCTCCACCTCGCCGACGCGCAGCTAGCAGCCGGCGGCCGCGCCTACCTCTACGAGCTGACCTGGCCCGCCCCGGCCATGGACGGTGCGATCGGCGCCTGCCACGGCCTCGACGTACCGCTCATCTTCGGCAACCTGACCGCCGGCCTACCCGCCATGCTGCTCGACGGGGCCCCCGAAGCAGAGGCAATGTCCAGCTTGATGCGCACCGCCTGGACCTCCTTCGCCACCCACGGCAACCCCGGCTGGCCCGCGTACAACCCCACCCAACGCCGAACCCAACTCTTCGACACCCAACCGACCGTGGCCACCTATCCAGAAGACCTGTCCCGCCAGCTCTGGCAAAGCCATACCTTCTCCGCTCTGCCCCTACTCAGCCAGCCCTAGGACTACTTGCGCACGATCGGGCTGGTCGATCCCCACATCACCGAGATGGTCGGAAGGACCACGCGGTAGTCGCGCACAGCGCTGGTTGTGTAGGTGTAGCTGTACGCACCAGTGCTGTTGGAGTAGACCTCCTTCAGCGGGCGCCAGGTGGCCGTGCCCTTAGCGCGGTACTGAATCTGACCGCGAGCACCGGACCAGCCGATGTACTTGTGGCCACTCTGCCAGTACCGCTTCGCTGTCGTCTTGATATTCACCTTCGCGCCCGATCGGGTCGCAGTCACCCGCCCGTACGTCGCCAGCCGCACGTCGGTGTAGGTCGTGTACTGATAGATGCTCGTTGTCCCCCTGGAGGCACCGCCCGGACGCCACGTCCAGCGCCCGATCGGCATGGTGTCGACCAGGGTGATCTTTGTCGAACGGGCTGAGTCCATGTAGGCGGCGCCGAGCCAGGCGTCGCCCGCGGACGGGTGGTAGGCAAACCAGAAGGCCATGTCAACACGTGCTGCGGCACAGTTGGGGCCCTGAGGGATGGTGATGTAGCGGTAGGGCTGGCCAATCGAGAACCGGCTCGCGACATACATGCTGCAGGTGTCGGCCGCGGCGGCAGTCGGAGCGGCAGCAGCCGGAGCAGCGGTGACCACTCCACCGGTGACCAGACCGACTGCGGCAAGTAGAGGCAACAAACGCATGGCAACTCCAGGACCTCAGACGCGACCGGGCCAGAGGTCCGGGCCGTCGCGAACCGTACTCACGATCGTGAGCCGCCTGAGGATCTCACGACGCTGGGCGTTTACCCACCAACCTGACCGTGCGGTATGCAAGCCCTGCGCCTACCTTCTCGGCTCGTACCGCATCGCCAATCCCTTGCCCGGCTCCTGCTTGAGTTGCTGAACGGCCTTGCCCAGGTCTCCGCGCACGAGTTCCGCGTTCCAGTCGACCTGCTCCAGGGTGCTCGACACGACGTACTTCTTGGCCGCGATGATCGCCTGGGCGAAGGGTTCCATCCACTCAGGCCGCACTCAGGCTGCTGAAGCCGGCGTGGTAGGCGCTGGGTAACAGTCTTCCCCTTGACTTGCCTCAGTTTGTGAGTCCAAGGAGATGGAATGACGAAAGCGAGACCAATGATCGGCGCCGTCCGGAGAGTTACAGCGGTTGCAGCCGTTGCTGTCGTCGCCCTGGTGAGCTTCGGCCAGGCGCCCGCCTCAGCGGGGACCCAGTTTGCCCCTGACCACTTCAAGGTCTGCCTCGACAAAGCCTGCGACGCCTATGTCGAGGGCAATATCGCGTGGGGGCAACGGACGGCGTACGTGTCCGGCGAAGTGGTCAACCCCTCCGACAATGGTTGGATCATCGCGTACTTCGACGCGTTCGCCGGCCCGACCAAGATCGACGGAACGACGCGGACGCGAGGCGAGAAGGGCAAGCGGCCAATCGGCTTCTACATCGGCAAGGCGGATCTGCCCGGTGGCATCGACCGGATCAGGACCCAGGTCTGCTGGGACCACGAGGTCGAACTTCGGAAGTGCGGCAAGCAATGGAACGACATCAGGGACTAGGGCGGTCCCTCGAGGTCTACCGTGAACCGGCCGGTCGGTGTGGAACGCCTCATGCCGGCCGGCAGATCAGGAGAGCTGGTAGATCAAGTGCGTGACTCCGATGCCTTCGATCACCTGCGCGGTTCCAAAGGTCCGAGGGCATCGGTGAGTCCGTCGAACATCCGAACACTCTGCCACCCCCTGGGCCGTCAGCGGCGCTGTTGCCATCGCGCTGTCCGAACGCACAGCCGGGCTGCGAAATCTAAGGAGCTGAGGGCCACCTCTAAGGAGCTGCGCCCGATGTATCCGCGCAGCGACCGGGTCGACAGTGAAGCAAGCGGCAGTCCGGCCGCGCGAGACACTGTGGAGGAATCATGAAGCGCAGCAGGAATTCAGCCATTGCCGCATCCGCACTCGCGTTGAGCGCCCTCGGGCTGACCGCGCCCGACGCAGCAGCAAGGGTTCCGGACGAGGGCCAAGAGCCGACCACGGTCGCCCCCCACGATCGGCCATTCACCGAGTACAACTACCCAAACTACGACCCGAAGTACGAGGTGCCCCGCGTCGAGACAGCCAGTGTCGGCGTCACATCGGACGACAACGGGGTCGAGGTTCTGCAGGCTGGCGCTTCTGCGATCGGAGGCGCTGCACTCGCGGTTGGTGCGATGTGGCTCTATCGACGTCGCCACGTGCCTGCCACCTAGTCCGGTTGCCCGATGGTCCCAGCACGATATCTGGAACCGCCGTGCTGACAGTCTGGCGATGGTGGGCGCACACTGGGCGTCGTGGGAGGGGCGACGATCGCGCGCTCGCCCGGCATCGTCGGCCGGATCGTAGAACGAGGGATTCTGGGAGCGGCGATCCGGGGAGCTGTTGAAGGTCGGCCGGGTGCGGTGTTCGTGCACGGCGAGGCGGGCGTGGGCAAGACCCGCCTGGTCAGAACCGTTTGCGACGAGGCGGCTCTGAGGGGCGTGGCGATTGTGTGGGGTCGATGCGTTCGGTTCGGGGCGGTGGATGCGCCCTACGGTCCGCTGATCGGTGCGCTGGAGGGCTGGGTCGAGTCAGCCGAACCCGCCGAGCTTTCTGATGTACTTGAGTTGGTCCCCGCCGCTGGCGCGCTCTTGCCCTCGCTGGGCAACCACACCTCCGCCCGCGCCGTCCGGCTGCTGCCCGTGGTGGATGGGCTGGTGATGGCGATCGCTTCGCATCGTCCAACCGTGCTGGTCGTCGATGACGTGCAGTGGGCCGACATGGCATCGCGCGATGCGCTCGCCTACCTAGTCGCCGGGTTTCGGAGCCAGCGGCTGACGGTGTTCACCACTTATCGGGATGAGGAGCTCGGCGAGGGCGATCCGATGCACAGCTGGCTGGCAGATCTTAGGCGGCTGCCGTCGGTCACCGATATTCGGCTGGACAGGTTGACCCGTGACCAGACCGAACGGCAGCTCGCGATGCTGTTAGGCGGTGACCCGCATCATCAACTGGTGGACGACGTGGCGCGGCGATCTGGCGGCAACCCCTACCTCAGCGAGCTGCTTGTCCACGGGGTGACACTCGCCGATGCCGAGTTGCCTGCTGAACTGCCTGAGGAGTTGACGGGCGCGCTGCTTGCTGCCTGGCACCGGCTCTCGGCTCCTACGCGCGAGGTGATGCGGGTGCTTGCGGTGGCTGGACGGCCGGTGCCAGTCGATGACCTGAGGGAGGTCACCGGAGCGCGCGCGATCGGTCCGGAGCGGTTGAGCGCATCCCTGGCCGAGGCAGCGAAGGCTGGCATCTTCGTGGCGCAGGATCCTGACCTGTGCTGGTTCCGGCATCCGCTGCTCGCAGAGGTGCTGTCCGCGAGTTATGTGCCGGGTGAGGCTGGTCCCGTTCATACTGCCTGGGCGAAAACGCTCGAGGCCCGTTCCGCCGCCGGCCTTGATGAGGTACGCCGCGTAGGCGATCTGGCTCAGCACTACGAGGGTGCACAGGATCTAGAGGCATGCCTGGATGCGTCGCTGCGGGCAGCCGATCTGGCCAGGCAGATCACGGCACCTCGTGAGGAGGCGGCCCATCTTCGTCGCGCGGCGCGCCTATGGCCGGAGGTTCATCGCGGCGACGCCGACGTACTGAGCAACGAAGTGGATCTCCTGGAGCGGGCAGCGCGGGCCAACGAGTTGGTCGGAGACGGCGAGGCGAGTTTCGCGGCGTGGAGCCGAGCACTCGCACTCATTGACGAGCGGGCGGAGCCGCTTCGCGCGAGCCGGATCCTGCTCCGATGGTCTGAGTCGGCTTGGACGACCGGCAGGCTCAAGACCGAGCCGATCGCGGAAGCCCAGCACGCTGTGGAGTTGTGCCGAGTGTTTCCTGAGAGTCAGCAGTACGCCGAGGCTCTGGCCTTCCTCAGCCAGTCTCAAGCCTGGAGCAACGCGCTCGATGCTGCGCGTGAGAATGCCGAGGAAGCAGTTCTGGCGGCTCATCGGTCAGGGTCTTGTGAGGCTCTTTCCGCGGCTTACCAAGCCCGCGGATTTGCCTACCAGCGGGATGAGCGGTCCGAGTTTGACACGACGGAGTCCATGCGCTTTGCACGCCTGAGTGGAGATCCGGAGCAGATCTCGTGGAGTTGCGTCGCGAGGATGAATTTCCTGCTCGAGCGTGGTCGGGTAGCCGAGTGCATCGAGGTCGCGGCAGCAGGATTCAACGAGGCACTTGATGCCGGAGCGTCGTCACCAGCAGCCGCGCTTGGCGGCGCCGTGGCTGGTGGTCTCCTCATGTTCGGCCGCCTGTCAGATAGCGCCGACGTCATCCGGACAGGTCTGTCCTTGGCCTGCCTGCCTAACGCCAGAGCGCACGTTCGACTACAGGCCGCCCGGCTCGCAGTAAGGCAAGGGCACCTGGAGACCGCGAGCATGCACTTGCAGCGGACGCAGGAACTCATACCGGCGTACGCGGAGCGACCCGGAATGGAGGCGCCGCCGGTGGTCGCGGAGTACTTGCTTGCCAGAGGACGGCCCGAGGAAGCACTCGCGATGCTCTCGCGAACGCTGACCGCTCAGTTCGCCGATCCGCAGATCGCCGACGAGATGCTGATGTGGGGGGCCCGCGCGGCCGCCGACCTGGCGGTTTCGGCGCGGGACAGCCGCGACAGCGCGCTCGGCAAGAAGGCTC
The DNA here is from genome assembly GCF_035687465.1 of Kribbella sp. Taxonomy (NCBI): domain Bacteria; kingdom Bacillati; phylum Actinomycetota; class Actinomycetes; order Propionibacteriales; family Kribbellaceae; genus Kribbella; species Kribbella sp. Next base: position 8,334 of record NZ_DASRXP010000342.1, on the reverse strand, counting down.
AGACGGCGCTCGATGAGCTTGTGGCGTTGCGTGAACCTCTACTGCCGTCCCCCTTCGCGGTCACGGTGCCGGATGACCCGATCCAGCCAGCGATGAAAGCGCTATACGTTGCTGAGCGTGCGCGCTTGAAAGCGGGGAAGCCCACCTCTGCCGCCTGGGAGAACGCCGTACACATGTGTGCTGCCGCAGGAATGCGGTGGGAGGAGGCTGTGTCGTCCTGGCGGTGGGCCCAAGCCCTGCTCGAGGAGGGAGCTAGGCGGACGGCAATCGCCATGCCGCTGAGGTCGGCGCACAGGTTCGCAGTCGAGGTCGGTGCGATCCCACTGCAGAGCCAAACGGAGGCGCTGGCCACACTCTGCGGCAAGATCCCGCTCGAAGAACCGGCAGCTCCGTCGCACGATCAGGCCCCGCTGCCCTTCCGATCTCTGACAAAGCGAGAGCAGGAGGTGCTCACCTCTCTGATCGCCGGCCGAACGTACGCAGAGATTGCCGGCGCACTGTTCATCAGCGAGAAAACGGTCAGCGCACACGTGTCGAACCTGCTCCGCAAAACGGGGACATCCTCGCGAGGTGAGGTTTCCGCCCTAGCGCTCAGGCTCGGCGTGCACCACTGAGATCAGCGCAGACAACTCGGACCATCACGCAGAGCTCTCGCCTGGCCATCAGACAGTGGAGCAGGTTTAGGACAGCGTGCCATTCACGAGGAATCAGGCTCCGATGGTGGAGGCGTCGATGACGAACCGGTAGCGTACGTCGCTGTTCGCGACGCGCTCGTACGCTGGGTTGATCTGGTCGGCCGAGATCTTCTCGATCTCCGCACCGAGGCCGTGCTGAGCGCAGAAGTCCAGCAGTTCTTGGGTTTCGGCGATGCCGCCGATCGAAGAGCCGGCGAGCACGTTGTTCCCGGCGATCAGCGAGAAGACGTTGTAGGACTGAGGATTCGGCGGCGCGCCGACGTTCACCATTGCTCCGCCGACTCGCAGCAGGCTGAGGTACGAGTCGATCGGCAGGTCCGACGAAACGGTGTTGAGGATCAGGTCGAAGCGGTGCTCGAGCAGGTCGAACGTCGACGGATCGCCGGTCGCGAAGTAGCTCTTCGCGCCGAGACGTAGGCCGTCCTCCTGCTTCTTCAGGCTCTGGCTCAGTACCGTGACCTCAGCGCCCATCGCCACCGCGAGCTTGACCGCGAGGTGGCCCAGCCCGCCGAGGCCGACGACGGCGACCTTCTTGCCCGGTCCGGTGCCCCACTGGCGCAGTGGCGAGTAGGTGGTGATGCCGGCGCAGAGCAACGGAGCGGCAACGTCCAGCCCGATGCCTTCGGGGATCCGGCAGACGAAGGCGTCTTTCACGACGATCTGGCGGCTGTAGCCGCCGTACGTGGGCTCGCCGTCGTAGCCGACAGCGTTGTAGGTCAGGACGGCGCCCTTGACACAGAACTGCTCGGTCCCGGCCAGGCAGTACTCGCACTCGCCGCACGAGTCGACCATGCAGCCGACGCCGACCCGGTCGCCGACCTGGTACTTCGTGACGTCCGCGCCGACGGCGGCGACGACACCGGCGATCTCGTGGCCGGGCACCATCGGGAAGATCGCGGTGCCCCACTCCTGGTTGACCTGGTGGATGTCGCTGTGACAGATGCCAACGTAGGCGACGTCGATCAGTACGTCGCCCGGGCGCAGGTCGCGGCGCTCGATGGTCGCCGGGGCGAGCGGGCCGCCCGGGGCCGCGGCGGCGATGGCATGTGTTGTGGTGCTCATGAAACCCTCCGAGAAAAGGCACTACGACGAGCTACGCAGGAGTCACGGACGGTCGGCGCCCGCGTGTCCTTGCTGTGAGTGCGAATACGCTCTGTCTGTCCCATGCTGATCGAGTCGGCGGTGGCTCCACATCACTCAATCGGCTAGCTCTTGCAGGCGCGACTGCGCCAGGCGTGATCAGGGTGCTCGTACGATTTATGCATGGATGAATCGGTGGAGCCGCCGCGCGCGGGCGGTGCCGGTACCGGAGTGGCGGCCCTGGCGCCGTCGTTGGTTGCTCTCGCGGCGCTGGGGCGGGACGCCAACATCACCCGTGCCGCCGAGTCCGCGGGCATGAGCCAGCCGACCCTCAGTAGGGCGCTCGCGCGGTGGGAAACAGCGCTCGGGACCCGCCTCTTCGAGCGGCCAGGCCGTCAGATAGTTCTGACACCGGAGGGGCGCCGGCTTTGCCTGGCAGCCGCGGAGGCCTTGGCGCTGCTGAATGACGCCGCTGAGAGCGCAGCGGATTCCAGCATTCCGACGCTGGCGCTAGGCGTCCAGGGTTCTTTCGGTGCAACGATCGCCGAGGAGGCAGTTTCCTCCTTCCGAGCGCAGTACAGCGACCTGCAGTTCCTGCACAAGCAGGCGCCCACCGACGAACTGCTCGACGACCTCACTGCGGGCCAACTCGACATGGCACTGATCGCTCCGCGACCGGACGCGGACTTCGGCTGGCTGCATATGGGACGGCAAGCTCTCGTGCTCGTCGTGCCGGTCCGCCATCGACTGACCGAACGACGGGAGGTGCATCTGTCCGAACTCGAGGATGAGGAGTTCATCTCCCTCGACCAGCGCTTCCACCGCAACACCGATGCCCTCTACGCCGAAGCAGACTTCGCGCCCAAGATCGTCATGGTGGCTGACAACGCCCGCACCGTACGCGACTACGTCGGTAGCGGCTTCGGCATCGCCGTCCTGCCCTTGGACACCAGCGTCAGCCCTCGGGTCCGCACGATCGCCATCACATCCCCACACGCCATCCGTGACGTGGGCCTGGCCTGGAACAAACGCCGACGCCTGTCGCCGACCGCCCTTGCCTTCCGCCAGCACATCGAACTGCTCTGCGAGCGGCATCCTGGGTGGTCTGATCTAGTCGACGGCTGAGCAGCCGGCCATCGCGTCTACAGGGTCGGATGCCGCCAACGCTCGGCAGCCGTCGGAATATGCCCGATGCGTGAGTGCATGAATCGGCGCGGCGGGGATTGGATCGGTGGTCCCGCCGACGGGAGTCTCGAAGTTGTCAACTGAAGCGACCGGCCACCCCTTCATGGCAGAGCTCGGGCCGAAGCTTCGATCAGAGCATTCTGTGAGATGGGATCATCATGAGTGGATCAGGGAAGTCTGTCGCCGCGAAGCTGAAGCGCCGCGTATGGGCTCCGGCGGCGATCGTCGTCGCCGCCGGCGTTGTTCTTGGACTGGCCGTCGGACCGGCGTCGGCAAACGGGCCCAAGGAGTCGGCCGCCGTGCAGACCGTGTCGACTCACCGGCCCGCTCATCAGCCCAAACCGACCGTTGTACTGGTCCACGGGGCCTGGGCCGACGCGTCCAGTTGGAGCGGCGAGGTTCGGTCGCTGCAGCGCGAGGGCTACCCCGTGCGAGCGATCGCCAACCCGGTCGAGAACCTGACCACCGATGCTGAGTACGTCCATGACTTCCTCGAGTCGATCCACGGACCGATCGTGCTGGTCGGCCACTCCTACGGCGGAGCGGTGATCACGAACGCCGCCGTCGGCCTGCCCAACGTCAAGGCTCTCGTCTACATCGACGCTGCAGCACCTGCCCCTGGAGAGACCAACGGTCAGCTGAGTGGTGCCGACTCCGTTCTTGCGACCAAGTCGAAGACCCAGTTGTTCACGACCACGACGTACCCGAACGCCCCGGCGGGGGCGTCCGAGCTCTACCTGAACGAAGACATCTTCGTGAACAACTTTGCCAACGACCTGCCGCGCGCAGAGGCCGAGCAGCTCTGGGCTTCGCAGCGTGGTGCGTCAACGGTCGCCTTCGACACCAAGTCCAAGGTGGCGGCGTGGAAGACGATTCCGTCCTGGTACTTCATCAGCACGGGTGACCAGATCATCACCCCGACCTCGGAACTGGCGATGGCCCGCCGCGCCCACTCCCACATCACCCTCTTCCACGGCGGATCCCACCTGACCCTGATCTCCCACCCAGACGCCGTCACCGCCGTCATCCACTCGGCCATCAATTCGGTCCGCTGATCTCGACCCCAACTTGAAGCGGGTGCCCTGCGTGAAAGCAACGCAGGGCACCCGCGAGTCATGCACCGAAGCAGAGAGAAGAACTGGCCGGCGAAGAACCGCTGGAAACAACACCCCGAATCGCGTTCTCGTTGAGTGGCTGTTTGACAGGAGGCATGGGACCCTGGCGTCGATGGGGGTGGCGGGGATATGACTGGGGAGGCTTGGATGTCTGGGGTTCTGGTGCGGAGCGTGGTTGCGGTAGGCGTGTTATGCGTTGCGCTCGTTGGTTGTTCTCAGGAGAAGAAGGCCGAGCCGGTGCCGTTGCCGCGGACAACGGTGTCGGGGGCGGTTGATCTGGAGACCGACAAGGCTGCTGTGGCGCAGGCGTTTGCTGCGGACCGCGAGGCATTGTTGGCGAAGGATGGGAAGGCCGTGGCGGCTCTGCTGTCGGCGGACAGCATTGCGTACTTCGCGGCCCTGAAGAAGCTGGCCCTGACGGCATCCGAGCCGTATCTGCGGCGAGCGCGAGTCAGCGATCAACTTGCAGTACTCTTCCTGCGCTTGAGGGTGCGACCCGAGGACCTCCGCCGTTGGTCACCGACCGAAATAGTCATCGACTCTGTCCGGCATGATCAGTTCAGCGCCGGCGGAAATGTGCGCCGGATGTCCACTGGCGCAGTGGAAGTCTCGAGTGACACTGCCAGCGTGCTGATGAAGCTTGACGGCAAGGAGAGTCAATTCTCCTTCACTTTCTGGCGCGAGGATGGCCTGTGGAAGTTCCGCATGATCCCGTTGCTTGAGGCAATAGAGAGCACGATGCGGGCACTCGTCCAGGAACGGCACCTCACCGATCGCACCTTCGTCGACCAGGCCCTGGCCGCGGAGCAGCCCGACCCCGACAAGATCGCCACCGCCTGGAAACCCATGGGCTCGCAATGACGACGACTGTCGATCAGCCCAGGGCCGAGCCCGTCACCTGAGTCGGTCTAGGCATGGCCGTGTTGCAGAAGTCACTCCAGGCGAGCACGGGTTGAGTGGCCTCGGTTGTGCCACACTGCGGTGATTTGTCTTCTATGGGGAGGGGCCTCGATGTTTAGAAGTATTAAGCGACTTGCGATCGTTGCCGCTGTGATGGCGTCGACGATCTTGGTTCCGATGGAAGCCGCCTATGCGGCGGACGGCTGCGGGGATGACTGGTACAAGGGGTCCGACGGCTACTTGGAGAAGGACGGACCCTGGGAGGGCGAAGGCGCCCGCAACGCGTGGGTCTATCACGCGGGACGGGTTCGCTTCTGCACCCAGAACGATTTCATCGGTGACGACAACAACCGCAGGGCTCTCATCGGATACCCGAGTGACCCTTACGCGTTCGAGAGCCAGATCACGAAGAACGGCGGCTACTCCAAGTTCTGCGTGAAGCAGACCATCAAGGTCAACATCACCGGGGTCAAGTCCTCTGAGTCGTGGACTATCAGTGGCACAGTTTCCAAGGGCGACCCATCAGTGAGCGCTTCCTACACCTCCAGCACCGAAACCCTGACCGTGACCGTCGCCAAGACCGCGACTTGCGGCCCCAACGCTAACGGGATCACCGCTCGTACGAGCGGGATCACCGTCACCGGCACGTCCGACAATTCTGCCGAGATCCAGTGGGTCGAACTCACGACGCAGCTCACTATTGAGTACTCGGCAAACGGCACCAAGCACGTCGCGAACCACAGCCTGGTCGAGAAGGACTACAGCTGAGCCCATAGCTCCGCACCTCGAAGTGCACGGAAGCGGCGTCCAGGGAAGCCCGGGCGCCGCTTTCCATTGGCCCGGCCAACTGCAAGGCCGTCGCCGCGAGAGCATCACCGCCGGTCACCGGTCCTTCCGGGGGAGTTGGCAACACGGGAGGATGGCCGCCCGACAGGAAGGCGGACCTCCATGACGGCACCGGTGTGGCTTGCCGTGATTTCTAGCGCGTCCGGCTTAGCTGGCGTGACACTCGGCGCAGCGCTCACAGGTCGGGCCCAAAGAAGGCAATGGGCGAGAGGCAAGCAAATCGACGCCTGTGCAGCGATCGTCGTCGAATCGACACGCGTGCAACTCGCCCTGAGGCGGCAGTGGAGACACGCGGAGCGAGTGGATTGGGTGCCATGGAACGAAGCCCTGGCTGCCATCAGCCTGGTCGCCGCCCCTACGGTTGTCGGAGCTGCTGGCGACGTCGATGAGCTGTTCTGGCGGCACAGTGACTTAATCGACCGGGGCGATCTCAATGACGAGGCGGCATGGGTCGCGGCCTCCGGCCTGATGGAGAGGGCTCGCCTCGCCTTCATCAACGCCACGAAGGAACACGTCATCGGTTCGAGCAAGCGTCTGGAGCGGTTGCCGATTCGCCGGCCAAGTGAGTACCTGCCTGGCGGCACAGGCGACAGTCCTTCAACCGCCGACTCGAGCTCGTAGAAGTCCGGGCTGGCGCCTTGTTCAGGCCAACCTCACGCCCCACCTCGGCCGTGTCCTGCTGGACGAATTGGATGGGCTGCTACTCGCGGCCGCCTTGTCTTCGAGCGATGTCATGTCATGGGTCTACGCGTACAGGGATGACCCGGGCGGACGCTGAGCCGCGACGAAGGAGCTGCGACCGAATGTGCTGGGTGGGCCCCGTGGGACTCGAACCCACAACCTGCGGATTAAAAGTCCGCTGCTCTGCTAAGTGAGCGGCTTAGCCGCTCGTATCGCGCGTGTTGTCCGCGCGAAACGCGTGGTTTACACTCGCAGTATGTTCGGTCGCGAAGAGCTGGAGAGAGCACTCCGGATGCTTGGTGCGGTGCTGCAGGACCGCGGCGCATCCAGTCGCATTCTTGTTGGGGGCGGCAGTAGCCTGCTGCTCCTTGGGCTCATCGAACGTCCCACTGCTGATCTGGACGTCATCGGCCTTGCGAGCGGTGGTCACTATGCCAAGGCCGAATCGATCCCAGGGCCGTTGGCTGAGGCTGTTCGCGATGTTGGGGCAGCGCTCGGTCTCTCCGACACCTGGCTGAACAACGGGCCGGCTACGTTGTTCGACTTCGGATTGCCGAAGGGATTCGAAGAGCGAGTGTCGGTCCGCGAATACGGGTCACTGGAAGTACATGTCGCCGGTCGTTTCGACATGGTCTGTTTCAAGCTTTACGCCGCAGTCGACCAGTCCGGCTACGGAACAAGTAAGCATCTCGCTGACCTGCTCATACTCAGGCCGACGACTACCGAGCTTGTAACGGCGGCTCACTGGACTCGCACTCAAGACGATTCCGAGGGCTTCCGTGGGGAGCTGGTCAAAATCTTGACCGTACTCGGTGTGGAGGCGCCAGATGTCAGTCTCTAGGACGCCATCAAGTTCGCTCGCCGAACTCGAGTTGGCCCTCGTCTGGGGGGCATGGGTCGAGTTGGGCGTCTCCGGCTGGCAGCGGACGCACAGAAGTTGGGCCATCGATCCGGAGCCACTCATCCTCCGCACCGCCATGCTTGGCGACGCCGATCCTCGACTCCGTGACGAGGCCTTGGACTGGTGTATTCACTACTGGCGGTACGTGTCACGAGTGCGCCTTCGTAATCTCCTGCGGGATCATTCAGCCGACTCGCTTGACCGATGGGGCCAGTTCGCGGCGACGGTGAACAAGCACTCGAAAGCAAGCTGGCCTCATGCGACCCGCGAACTCGAGTACACGATCACCGGCCGCTCTTCGCTGCGTTCCATGGAGCAACCATCGCGCGCCTGGCTGCGACTACGTGCGGTGTTCGGACTGGGTGCGCGTGCGGAGATACTGCGGTACTTCCTGTCAGGAAACCGGCGTGGCGCGGTCGCCGTGATCGCCGAGAACATCGGCTACGTCAAACGCAACGTCGCGGACGAATGCGATTCGCTGGAGACAGCTGGGGTTCTCAAAAAACATCAGGTCGGAAATCGCTTCTACTACGCACTTGCTCGGCGGAAGGAACTTCAGGAGTTCGTCGGTTCGCTCCCGGAAACCTGCCCCGACTGGGCGTCTCTCTTCGAGATGACTTCCGCGATGGTTGGGCTGGAAGCAAAGGCCCGCGTGGCGCCCGTTGAGGTGCTGATTGTCGAGGCCCACAAGGTGGCGCGGCTACTTGACGGGTCGCTCGAGAATCTGGACATCGAAGATCGTCCGACGCTCGTGTTGCCCGACGACTACTGGCCAGCCGTCCGAGACTTTGCGCAGCGTTACATGTCGGCATGGTCCGCAGGGCGGTGGACGCCGATCAGGCAGCAAAGGCCACCTGCTCGTACACACAGTGGTGACCGAGCCTCATAAGCCCGTCGTCGGTCAGCGGAGACGTGCGCCGAAAGACTTGCT
>NZ_DASRXP010000341.1:0-21955 GCF_035687465.1 Kribbella sp. | reverse complement strand
GGCACCAACGAGAACACCAACGGCCTCCTGCGCCAGTACTTCCCCAAAGGCACCGACCTGTCTGGCTACCACCCCGACTACCTCGACTACGTCGCCGCCCAACTCAACAACCGACCCCGCAAACGCCACCACTGGCGCACCCCCGCCGAACGCCTCGACCAGCTACTCTCAGAACCCTTCACCCCACCCACTGGTGCACTCACCGCCTGAATCCGCCATCACTGTGGGCAGTTGGCGAGGGTGAAAAGGGGACGAATGATCAGGCGGGCTTTCGCCGCTGTGGCGAAGGCTGTCTTGCCCGTACCGGGCCTTCGCCGCTGTGGCGGAGGCCGTCTTGCCCGTACCAGTTCGGCAGCGGGAATTACGTTGCCGTGGGCAGCGTTGATCTCTACCGTGACCATCATGTTCCGCGTGGATTCTGCTGCGTACCTGTCAGGCCTTTGCCTGCCGGGCGCTGCCGCGTGGACGTCAGCGGATGCAGATCTGCACACCGGCGCGCGACGCCGACCCTTCTCCTGCTGAAGCAGGACCCGCGGAGGAGGGTGGCACGCAAAACCGGCCCCCTCACCGCAAGCGAGAGCTGTGCGGAAGGTGGGCCCTGGGGTCCTGGCTCTTCGAATCTTCTGACCAGCAAGGGAAAAATCACATCATGGCCAAGAGCCAGTTCGTGCGGACCAAGCCGCACCTCAACATCGGCACCATGGGGCACGTCGACCATGGCAAGACCACGCTGACCGCCGCGATCACCAAGGTGCTCGCCGAGCGCGACCCGAGTGTCAACCGGTTCGTCGCGTTCGACGGGATCGACCGGGCGCCGGAGGAGGTCCAGCGCGGGATCACCATCAACATCTCGCACGTCGAGTACGAGACCGCCACCCGGCACTACGCGCACGTGGACATGCCCGGGCACGCCGACTACGTGAAGAACATGATCACCGGTGCCGCCCAGGTGGACGCCGCGATCCTGGTCGTGTCGGCGCAGGACGGCGCGATGCCGCAGACGCGTGAGCACGTGCTGCTCGCGCAGCGGGTGGGCGTCCCGTACCTGGTGGTCGCCCTGAACAAGGCGGACGCCGTCGACGACCCCGAGCTGCTCGACCTGGTCGAGCTGGAGGTCCGGGAGTTGCTGTCGGAGTACGGCTTCCCGGGCGACGAGGTACCGGTGATCCGCGTCTCCGGCCTGCGCGCGCTCGAGGGCGACCCCGAGTGGACGCAGTCAATCGTCGACCTGCTGGACGCGGTCGACTCGTACGTGCCGACGCCCCCGCGGGTGCTCGGTGAGCCGTTCTTGATGCCGATCGAGGGCGTGCTCACCATCAGCGGCCGTGGCACCGTCGTCACCGGCGCGGTCGAGCAGGGCTCGCTCCGGCTCGGCGACCCGGTCGAGGTGGTCGGACTCGGTCCGACCGTGACCACGACGGCGATCGGGATGGAGACGTTCGGCAAGTCGCTGGAGACCGCCGAGGCGGGCGACAACGCGGCGATCCTGCTGCGTGGCATCAAGCGCGACGAGGTCCGTCGCGGCCAGGTGGTGGCGTTGCCGGGGTCCGTGCATCCGCACCGGAAGTTCCGGGCGCAGCTGCACGCGCTGTCGACGTCCGAGGGTGGACGGCACACGCCGTTCGCCGCGGACTACCGGCCGCAGTTCTACTTCCGGACCACGGACGTGCCGGGCGGCATCGACCTCGGTGAGATCGAGCTGGTGATGCCGGGCGACACGATCGAGCTGGGCGTGGAGCTGGCCAAGCCGGTCGCGATGACAGTCGGCCTCGGCTTCGCCGTCCGCGAGGGCGGCCACACCGTAGCCGCCGGCACCGTCACCGAACTGCTCGACTGAAGAGCAACCGCTGACAGGGATGCCCCGGGCTTAGCCGCCCGGGGCATTCTTGCTGTCAGGAGCCCTTGCGGTGTCTGAGGCCGGAGTCGATCAGGCGGCGGACCAGGACGCGGCTGGCGACCGGGGTGGCGCCGGCCGCGATGATCTCGTCGTACTTGTCGGACGGGACGTCGTAGTGATCCCGGTCGAAGCCGCGGGCCGGGATCCCGACCTTCCGCGCGAACGCGTGCAACTCGTCGTACGACTCGTCGCTGACCAGGTGCGACCAGACGCGGTTCCAGCCCGGCCAGACCGGCGGATCGATCAGGATCACGCCTGTACTCCGGTGTCGTCGGACCTGGAGTCTTGGGCGTCGAGGAGGTTGCGCCAGGACCGGACGAACCGCGAGTTCACGTACGCCTTCGTCCACGACCCGTCCTGCCGGACGGACGACCCGACGTGGAACCGCCGTACCCCGCTGCCGTAGAGCCAAGGAACGTGCTCGGGCCGAAGCGACCCGCCCGCCATCATCACGCTCGCGACCTGCGGCTCCTCTTTGGCCAGCTTGCAGAGATCGTCGAGTCCATGCTCGACCCCGAGCGAGGATCCCGCAGTGAGCACACAGTCGAGCCCTTGGAAGGACCGCAGTGTCCGCCAGGCCGGCCGCTGTTCCAGTACTGCGTCGATCGCCCGGTGGAACGTCCACGGCGTACCGGCGAAAGTACTCGCCAACGCGGCGACCGCCTCGGCGTCCACCTCGTTGTCAGGCGTCAGGAATCCCAGCACGAACCCGTCCGCCCCGGCCGAAAGGTAGGACTGCGCCATCGCCGTCAGCCGGTTGAGCTCGGCCCCGTTCGTGGTGAAGGAATCCGACAGCCGCAGCATCACCCGCAACGGAAGGTCCGTCACCCGCCGGATCGCGCTCACCGTCGACACCGACGGACACAACCCGTCCGCCTCCATCGACGCACACAACTCCAGCCGGTCCGCCCCACCCTCCTGAGCCGCCTCAGCATCCGCCGGATGCAACGCAATAACCTCCAGCAACGAACCCATGCCCCACATCATCCTGCATCGCCGCCCCCGCACCCGCGCACTCTTCCTCGATATTGCTGTTGCGCTCTCGCGGGGGTCTTCTGTATCGTTTTTCTAGAACGATTTAGAAGAACGATACAGAAGGCTGCTCGGAGGAGGGTGGACAAGATGGCTGGTGGAGTCACCATCAAGACGGTCGCGCAGGCTGTCGGGGTGTCGCCGTCGACGGTCTCGAACGCCTACAACCGGCCCGACCAGCTGTCCGCCGCGATGCGGGAGCGGATTCTGAGCAAGGCGCAGGAGCTCGGCTATGCCGGTCCCGACGCGTCCGCCCGGGCTCTGCGCAGCGGCAAGGCGGGGGCGGTCGGGGTGTTGTTCACCGACAAGCTCGCCTACGCGTTCTCCGACCCGTACGCCGTCGGCTTCCTCGCCGGGCTGGCCGAGGTCGCCGAGGAGTTCACCACCAGCCTGCTGCTGATGCCGCTCAGCTCGTCCGACATCCAGGGCGGGACCAACGCGGTGCAGCAGGCGGCGATCGACGCGGCGGCGATCTTCTGCGTCGCGGGTGGGCACCCGGCGCTCGACACGTTGCGGACCCGTGGGGTGCCGATGGTGTCGACCGACCGTGGCGATCACCCGGACATGTCCTGGGTCGCGATCGACGAGATCGAGGCGGCCGCCAAGCTGGGCAAGCACCTGGCCAGGCTGGGGCACCGCGACCTGGTCGTCCTGCTGGACAACGCCGAGGCGGCGGGCAGCCGGCCGGTCGAGCTCACCCTCGACCAGGTCGGGTACACCGACTGCGAACTGCGAATCCGCGGCCTGCAGAAGGAGATGCCCGACGCCCGCATCCGGCTCGTCTCGGGTGGGCACAACGCCTTCAGTTCGGGGCTGGCCGGGGCCGAGTGGGTGCTCGATTCGCAGGACCGGCCGACCGCGATCGTCGGGCTGAGCGACGTCCAGGCACTCGGTGCGATGGAGGCGATGAAGACCCGTGGTCTGGTGCCCGGCAGGGACCTGACCGTGGTCGGCTTCGACGACATCCCCGCGGCCGAGGTGGCCGGCCTGACCACCATCCGCCAACCGATCAAGGACAAGGGCCGCACGGTCGGCCGGGTGCTGCTCGACCCGGCGGTCACCGATCGGCAGATCGTGATGCCGACCGAGCTCATCGTCCGCTCCAGCAGCGGTCCGGCACCGCGTAGCTGATCCAACTTCACAAGAACCACCGACGGCCGACCGGTCGCCGGACACTTCACCACGCTCTCCGGAAGGGAGCAGAACCATGACTTACTACATCGCCGGCAACACCGCCGTGGAAAACGCGCGGTCCTTGTCCCAGTCCGCCCTGCCCAACGCTCCCCAGGAGCCGTACTACGAGAAGCAGCCGCGCCGCCGCCTGGCCGTGCGCACCCGCGTCAGCGCAGCCCTGCGTACCGCGGCCCAGCACGAACTGAAACTGGCCGACCGGATCGACCCGGCCCCGACCTGCCCAACCGCCGCTCACTGACCCCGAATCCCGGGGCGACAAAACCCCAAGCCTCGTGGCTTGGGGTTTTGTCGGTTCTGTCTGGCACTCTGAAGGGCGATGACTGAGCCGCTGATCTTGCTGACTGCCCGCGCCCTGGTGCTTCACGACCTGGCCGCGCGGGGGTTCGACGACGCCATCATGGTGTCCGTGCTCGAGGATGCCGTCGCCGGACGGCAGTGGTGGCTCGACCAGTGGCCCGACGGCGCGGAGCACATCGCCGGCCTGGTCGCGCAGGACGTCCAGGACCGCCTGGTCGACTCCGGCGTCCGCTGGCCGCGTTGCACCGCCTGCGACGACCTCAACGACCACGAGCTCCGGATCGAGCCCGAGCTCGGCCCCGACCCCCACTGGGTCTGCGAACGCGCCGGCATCAGCGTCGCCCCCCTCGGCAACCTCACCTGACCCGCGCGGCCTCACCGACCCGCGCCGCCTCACTGACCCGCAGCACCCGGGTCGCGACGATCACCATCCACGTCCAGCCGACGATCACACAGAGCCGCTGGAACAAGCCGGCCATGTCGACCCACGGTTCCGACTGGGAGAACCCGGCGCTCGCCAGGAAGAAGAAGACCAGGTAGCTGGTTGCGCTGAGCAACGAATAGACCAGCCATCCGCGTCCCTGGCCACGAGCAAGCACCACCTGCGCCAAAGCCAGCGCGAGGAACCCGGGAAGCGAGAACGCGTCATGCAATACACCGGCCGTCGAGTACTCGACCGCGGCCGGTGTGCCGATCGGATAGCCGCTGACCGGGCTGGTCGTGAATACGCCGGCGCCGAGCAACCCCACCCCCCAGATCCCGACCAGTACTACGCCTGCGCGCCCGACTAGGCGGGAACGCCAGAGGCCGGTCGCGAACAGGATCGTCAGGGTTCCGCAGACCAGGAACGTGGCGGTCTGGGCCCAGCCGTTCTCCCCGAGCTCCAGCGAGCTGACCGGGTGCCGAAGGAACTCGTAGCCGTCCGATTTGGCGATTCCCTGGATCAGGAAGGCCAGGACGAACAACGGGCCGGCCACGAGTCCGCAGTACAGGAGGCGGCGGGTCCCCGCTTCCCACGGCCCGCCAAGTGCCCGGCTCATCAGTGGTCGCCCTGCTCGGCGGCTTCGGCCGCCCGGGCTCGGAGTGCCGCACGGTCGATGCCGGCGAGGTCGAGGGCGCGCGGGACCCGGCCGAGCTTGGCGTCGAGTACGCCCACCAGCATGTGCGCCGCGCCGATCCGCCCGCCGCCGAACCCGGACGCGGTGTCCCCGGCCCGTTTGAGTAGTCGCACCGTCGATTCCCCGATTCGCGGGCGACGGTCAGGGTCCGGTGTTGCCGTCGGCAACTCGGCGACCGCGACGGTGATCCCGGCGACGGCAAGGCTCTGCTCCCATTCACGATCGAGGGCCGCACGGATCTCGTCGCGGCTCAGCCCGGCCTCGGCGAGCAGCCGCGCGGTCGTCGTACCTTCGAGTGCGGCCAGCGCGAGCAGCACGTGCTCGGCCTCGATCGTCGCCGCTCCGTCCAGTTGGGCTTCACTCCTGGCCCCACGGACCAGTACGGCCCGCACATCCTTGGTGCTGGTCGACATCAACGCCTCCTCAGGGCGACGCCCGCGGCGATCAGCCGCTTGGCATGTTTTTTGTGCACTGCCTGCCGGGTGACTCCCAGCACCTCGGCCACATCGGACCAGCTCCAGCCGGTCCGCATCGCCTGCTCCACCTGGCTGTCCTCCAGCCGGTCCGCCAGCCGCCGCAACGCGACGACCGCCGCGAGCCCGGCGCCGGGATCGGCCGGATCCGCCAGTTTCTCGGTCTCCATCCAGTCCTCCCTCTTCCCTGTAAGCAACTTAGGTTGACAACCTTGATTTGTCAACCAGAGTTGCTTAGGCCTCCCGGTTGACCTGATCGCTGTCGTCTGGTTATAGTCAACACATCGGTTGATCAAAGGAATGGTTGATAAACATGACAGTTGACGAGGACCAGCTCGACCGGGCCTTCACCGCACTCGGTGACCCGGTCCGGCGGGCGATGATCGCTCGGCTGTCCCGTGGACCGGCCACCGTGAACGAACTGGCCGACCCGTTCCCGATCACCAAGCAGGCGGTGTCGCGGCACATCCAGGTGCTGGAGGCCGCTGGGCTGATCACCCGGACCCGGGACGGGCAACGCCGTCCCTGCCACCTGGTGCCGGCCGCCCTGGAAGCACTGACGAGCTGGATCGACACCTACCGGCTCGACACCGAACGCCGGTTCCGCCGGATGGACGCAGTACTCACAACCATGAAGGAGCAGGAGCAATGAGCGACACGATCATCAACACCCCGGCCGGTACGCCGTTCGTCGAGGTGACCCGGGAGTTCGACGCGACCCCGGCCCAGCTGTTCAAGATCTGCACCGACCCGAACCTGGTCGCCCAGTGGCTCGGTCCGCGCGAGCTCGAGGCCACCGTCGAGAAGTACGACGTCCGCCCGGGCGGGACCTACCGCTACATCCACAAGGACGACTCCGGTGAGTACGCCTTCCGCGGGGTCTTCCACACCGTCGAGCAGGACAAGCTGGTGATCCAGACCTTCGAGTGGGAAGGCGCTCCGGGGGAGGTCTGCCTGGAGAAGATGACGTACGAGCCGACCGAGACCGGCGTCCGGCTGCACCAGCAGTCGGTGTTCCCCTCGGTGGCCAGCCGCGACCAGTCCATCGAGTACGGCATGGAGCACGGCATCCGCGAGTCGATGGACCGGCTGGCCGACCTCGTCGCCAAGGAGGGCTGAGAGATGAGCCAGGTCATCGTCGACATCTCGGTGTCGCTGGACGGCTACGTCACCGGGCCCAACGTCGGTCTCGACAACGGACTCGGCGACGGCGGCATGGCCCTGCACGACTGGGTCTTCCACGGCAACGCCGAGGACGGCGCCGTTTTGGACGCCTCCTTCGAAGGAACCGGCGCGGTCATCCAGGGCCGGAACCTGTTCGACATCATCGACGGCCCGGGCGGCTGGAGCGACGAGCTGGGGTACGGCGCCAAGCCCACGGGCGAGGTGAATCCGCCGATCTTCGTCGTCACCCACACCGCGCCCGAGCAGACTCGGCTGGGCGATCGCTTCCGCTTCGTCAGCAGTCCTGAGGACGCCGTCGAGCAGGCGCTCACGGTTGCCGAGGGCAAGGACGTTGTCGTGATGGGCGGTGGTCAGATCTGCCACGAGATCCTCGCCGCCGGCCTGGCCGACGTACTGCGATTGCATGTGGCAACCGTCGTACTCGGCGACGGCACCCGGCTGTTCCCGGCCGAGGCCGGGCCCGCTGTCGGGCTGGAACTCCTCGAGTGCGTCTCGACGCCGGCCGCGCAGCACCTCACCTATCGAGTAGAGAAGGAGAAGTAATCATGGGAAACGTCATCGCCTCCGCCGTCGTGTCACTGGACGGGTTCGTCGCCGACACCGAGGACGGCGTCGGGCCGCTGTTCGACTGGTACAACAACGGCCCGGTAGAGGTCTACGGCACCGACCAGGGCCGGCCGTTCCACCTCAGCCAGGCGAGCGCCGACTACATCAACTCGACCTGGCCGAACGTCCGCTCCTGCGTGATCGGCCGCCGCCTGTTCGACATCACCAACGGCTGGAACGGCGTCCCCGCGGTCGGCGACCACGTCTTCGTCGTCACCCACGAGCCACCCACCGACTGGCCGTTCCCGGACGCGCCGTTCACCTTCGTCAACGGTATCGAGGACGCGATCGCGCAGGCCAAGGAACATGCCGGGGACAAGGACGTCTCGGTCACCGGCGGCAACCTGACCGGACAGGCGATCGCCGCCGGTCTGGTCGACGAGATCTCCTACAACCTGGCCCCAGTCCTCTTCGGCACCGGCGTAGCGTTCTTCGGTGACTACGTCGGCCCGCAGGTCCTCCTGGAGGACCCCAGGATCGTCCAGGGCGACCGCGTCACCCACCTGCACTACCGCGTCCGGTCCGGCGACTAGCCGCGGAGGGCGGGGTGGTCGGCGACAACCGTGTAGCTGCCGGGGTCGACCTCGGTGAAGCCCGCATCCTGTACTACGGGGAGGCCGCTGCCCAGCAAGGATTTCCATTGGGGTGGGGTGGCGGTGCGCACGACCAAGGTGAAGTTGTCCGCCTGCCAGGACTTGCGATCGGGGTCGGTGAGTTCGAGCCAGGCGAGGTGGGCGGCGTGGCCGCACTGGGCCATCGTCTTCCCGGTGGACATCGTCAGGCCTGGGTTCACCCACAACACAGGGACCGCGGGGTCCGGTGCCGCCGGTGGCTCGGGGTCTTCCAGGTCGGTGCCGGTGATCTGCAGCTTGGCCAGATCCTTCGGCACGGCATCCAGCGGCACCGGCGGAAACACCCGCACCTCCGCGGAAACACCAGCGGGAGCTCCCGGGCCCGGATCGGCGGCGAGCGTACCTGCGCCGGTCACGGTGATGCCAGGGAGGGCGGCGGCTCTCCTCCACTCAGCGCCTCGCGCTCGGCGGACGACCTTTCGGATCCGGGCGTCCTGCCAGGCCCGCATCGCGTCGGCCCACTCGCCGTCGCCTGCAGAGCGCTCGTCCGCCAGGATCGAAAGCACCGCCCGCGCGGCAGTCTCCAACGCATCAGTCTGCCCGGGCCGCTCGGCCTTCTCCACCCGCAGCACCAGCGTCAGTACGTACTCGACGTCGCCCTCGCTCACCCGGGCGAGTCTGCCAGCCGCCCGCTCACCGGACACCTCCGCCGTCGCCCGTGGCGCGCCCGGGTGGCCCTTCGAGCGGCTGTTAAGTTGGCCGTATGCGGCAGTATCTGGAGCTTCTCGACCATGTCCTCACCAACGGCGTCGAGAAGGGGGACCGGACGGGGACCGGCACGCTGAGCGTGTTCGGGTACCAGTCGCGGTACGACCTGACTGCCGGGTTCCCGGCGGTGACGACGAAGAAGCTGCACCTGCGGTCGGTGATCGGGGAGCTGATCTGGTTCCTCAGCGGCTCGACGAACATCAAGTGGCTGCACGAGAACAACATCTCGATCTGGGACGAGTGGGCCGACGCCGACGGTGAGCTCGGACCGGTCTACGGCTACCAGTGGCGTTCCTGGCCGACCCCCGACGGCCGGCACGTGGACCAGATCGCCGGCGTGATCGAGGCGATCAAGAACAACCCCGACTCCCGCCGGCACATCGTGAACGCGTGGAACGTGGCAGACGTGGACAGCATGGCGTTGCCGCCCTGCCACACCATGTTCCAGTTCTACGTCGCCGATGGCCGGCTGTCGTGCCAGCTGTACCAGCGGTCCGCCGACATCTTCCTCGGTGTGCCGTTCAACATCGCGTCGTACGCGCTGCTCACCCACATGGTCGCGCAGCAGACCGGGCTCGAGGTCGGCGACTTCGTCCACACCCTCGGCGACGCGCACCTCTACCTGAACCACCTCGACCAGGCCAAGCTCCAGCTCACCCGCGAGCCGCGTCCCCTGCCGACGCTCGAGCTGACCAAGCGGGTCTCGATCGACGGCTACGAGATCGCCGACGTCCAGCTGATCGGGTACGACCCGCATCCCGGGATCAAGGCTCCGATCGCCGTATGACGGTCATCCTGATCGCGGCCGTCGGCAGCAACGGGGTGATCGGCCGGGACAACGACCTGCCCTGGCGGATCCGCGAGGACCTGCAGCACTTCAAACAACTCACCCTCGGCCACACCCTGGTGATGGGCCGCAAGACCTACGACTCCATCGGCCGCCCACTGCCCGGACGCCGTACGGTCGTCATCACCCGCCAGCAGGACTGGACCGTCGAGGGCGTCGAGGTGGTCCACACCCTCGAGGACGCCCTGAAGCTTGCCGTCGACAACGACCTGTACGTCGCGGGCGGCGGCGACGTCTACCGCCAGGCCCTCCCGTACGCCGATCGGCTCGAACTCACCGAGGTCGACCAGGCCCCCGAAGGCGACGTCACCTTCCCCGCCTTCGACCGCTCCGGCTGGCGCGAATCCGCCCGCGATCCCCGCGAAGGCTTCAGCTTCGTCACCTACCTTCGCGCCTGACCACCCTCGGCGACAACGACTACGCAACGAGACGGGCCGGTTGGGCCGGGAACCGCGTAGATTGTGTGCGCGTCACGGTGTTTGTGACATGGGGACGCGAGCGCCTGCTCGCGGGGAGGCCACCGGAGGGGTACGACGATGACCGAAGCTGACAACACGCAAGGTGCCGGAGCAGCGCAGGCCGCGCAGTCGCCATTGCAGCCGCCCACGGCCACTGCACCGGGGCTGATACTGACAGCGCCCGCTCCGACACAGCCCGTCGCTGCGACCGCCGCGCCGAGCCTCGCTCCGGCAGTGGACCCCGCCGCACTTCCGGGCCTGGACTCCAAGGTCGACAGCTTCCTCACCTCGCTGATGACGGCCGAGCCGCGCTCGCCCGAGTTCGCGCAGAAGGCCGGGGACGTGCGGAGCATGGGTGATGTCGACATCCGGCACGCCGCGGAGAGCTCGAACCGGCTGCTGCAATCCCCGGTGCGGGCCCTGCAGAGCGGTGGACTCGCCGAGGGGTCGACTGTCGGGAAGACCTTGCTCGAGCTGCGGCGTACGGTCGAGAACCTGGATCCGAAGGAAGCCACCGGGGCCAAGAAGCTGCTCGGGATGATCCCGTTCGGGGACAAGATCGAGGACTACTTCCGCAAGTACCAGAGCGCGCAGAGCCACCTCGAAGGCATCCTGCACTCGCTCCGCGACGGCCAGGACGAGCTTGGCAAGGACAACGCCGCGCTGAACCTGGAGAAGCAGCAACTCTGGGACGCGATGGGCCGGCTGAACCAGTACGTGTACGTCGCCGAGCGGCTGGACGCCCGGTTGTCGGCCGCGATCACCGACCTGGAGATGAGCGACCCGGAGAAGGCGCGCTCGCTGCGCGAGGACGTGCTGTTCTACGTCCGGCAGAAGCACCAGGATCTGCTCGTCCAGCTGGCCGTGTCGATCCAGAACTACCTGGCCATCGACATCGTGATCAAGAACAACATCGAGCTGATCAAGGGCGTCGACCGCGCCTCCACCACCACGGTCTCGGCACTCCGTACTGCGGTGATCGTGGCGCAGGCCCTCGGTAACCAGAAGCTCGTGCTGGACCAGATCACCGCGCTGAACACGACCACCAGCGGCATGATCGAGCGGACCTCGCAGATGCTGCGGGACAACTCGGTCGCGATCCAGCAGCAGGCCGCGTCGGCGACGATCGGGCTGCCACAGCTGCAGGCGGCGTTCGCGAACATCTACGCCACCATGGACGCGATCGACACCTTCAAGGTGGAGGCGCTGGACAACATGGCCGCCACCATCGGCACGCTCGAGACCGAGGTGACCAAGTCCCGCAGCTACCTGGACCGGGTGGCGCAGCAGGACCAGCGGGTGGTCCAGGGCAGCCTCGACCTCGGCCGCTGATCGCGCGACAAACTAGCCCGGGGGGATGGGACAACTGGATGGCATTGGGAGATTTCTTCGCGCGGCTGACTGGTCGCAAGGCGGAGCCCGAGGCTGCCCCGATCCCCCGCGCGCCTACCAACGATGATCTGCTCGCGGCGCTGGTCCGGGTCGAGCAGTTGGTCGCCGACGGCGCAGTACCGGCCGTCGTCGCCTCCCGGGTGGGACGCGTGGTGCGGGTCGTCCGGGAGACCATCCCGCGGCTCGGCAATCTCGGCGGCAGCATCCAGGCGTACAACGTGATGGCAACCGCGACGGACTATCTGCCGGAGGCCATCGGCGGGTACCTGCGGCTGCCCAGGCAGTGGGCGGACAGTCGGCCGGTGGACCGTGGCAAGACATCGCTGATGATTCTGATCGACCAACTGGACCTGTTGGGGTCCACGATGGACAAGGTGTCCGACGCTGTGAACCGCCACGACGCCGCAGCGCTGATCGCGCACGGCAGGTTCCTGCAGGAGAAGTTCGGCACCGGCTCGACCGGAGGAAGCCTGGCCCTCGGCCCGACCACCTCGACCCCGGCGCCCGACGTAGGCACACCTGACGAAGGCGGGCAGGGGCCGGCCGGGCAAAGTCCGGGCGGGCAGGGGCCGTTGCAACCACCTACTGGGCGGGGAGGGGCATGAGCGGCGTGGGGGGTAGTTCACTGCAGGAGGCGCTGTCGGGCCTGCTGGCTGTCGCCGCGCGTGCGGGCGTGCGGGAGCAGACTGCCCGGGCAGAAGCACTCTCGCTCGCCGCGGCACTTGCCGAGTCCGCACCGGGCGCATCGGCCGACTGGGCCAAGGTGACACCCGGGGCAGGCACACAAGACTTCTTCGACGCGGCCGTGCGCGGCAGGCGATGGCGGGGCGCACCGACCGCAGTACTGACTGATCTGGTCGCACAGGGATCACCCGAGAAGATCCCGTACGCCGAAGCGCTGGCTGAGGTCGCCTCAGCAGCTTGCGCCCTGGGTGAACCCACTATGCGCGTCATCGGCAACGCGTCAGTCGCAGCAGCCGCGCAACTCCAAGCAGCGGGCGCCCGCGTGATCCAGGCCGGAGCACCCGGGTCAGCACCGATCCCCGGCGGAACGCATGGGCTGGGCGGATCGCCTGTGCCGGGCGCAGCGGGGGCGACTCCTGCTCTGGCGGCCACAGCCGCACAGCCCGCAGTACAGGAAGTAGAGAAGCCGGCGAAGTCTGTTGAGGAGTTGCTGGCGGAGCTGGATGAGTTGACCGGGTTGGCGACCGTCAAGCGCGAGGTGCACCGGCAGGTCGCAGTACTGCGGGTCGAGAAGCTCCGCACCGAGGCGGGACTCAAGAGCCCGACCATCACCCGGCACCTGGTATTCGTGGGCAATCCCGGCACCGGCAAGACGACAGTGGCCCGGCTGGTCAGCGGCATCTACAAGGCACTCGGCCTGCTGTCCAAGGGCCAGCTGATTGAGGTCGATCGCTCTGAACTAGTCGCCGGCTATCTCGGCCAGACCGCGACCAAGACCGCGGAGGTGGTCGCGTCGGCGGCGGGCGGGGTGCTGTTCATCGACGAGGCCTACAGCCTGACCGCGGGCGACCTAGGCGCCGACCAGTACGGGCGTGAGGCGGTCGACACGCTGGTCAAGGAGATGGAGGACCGGCGCGACGATCTGGTCGTGATCGTGGCCGGCTACCCCGAGCCGATGGAGACGTTCATCGCCGCGAACCCGGGCCTGGCCAGCCGGTTCCGGACCACGATCGCGTTCGACGACTACAGCGACGACGAGCTGACGGAGATCCTCACCGGGCTGGCCGAGGGGGCCGACTACGAGCTGACGCCGAACGCGCTGGACCAGTTCAAGGTGATCCTGGCGTCGACGCGGCGGGACCGGTCGTTCGGCAACGGGCGGTTCGCCCGCAACATGCTGGAGGCCGCGATCGGGCGGCACGCCTGGCGACTGCGCGACGTGACGGCACCCAGCACCGACCAGCTGCGTCAGATCCTGGCCGAAGACCTCACCGACGAACCAACCGATCCCCCACCAACCACCCCAGCAACCGACCTGGCACCAGACGCAGCACTGGACCCAGCGGCAGACCCAGCAGTTGATGCGGCCCCGGAGCGGACCGCCGTTGAGGCTGAGCCCGAGCAAGGAGAACAGGCGTGACCCAGACAGCCAGCGCGCCCCCGGCGACAGCGCCGCCGCCCGGGCAGGTCGCCCTCCAGCAGCCCAGCGCCTCCACCGCCACCTTCACCCCCGCGGCTACCAGCACGATCCAAGCCTGGTTCGCCGGTACGCCGGGCCGCATGCGCGCGTTGCTGATCCTGACCGCGGTGATGGCCGTCCTCTTCGGCCTCGCAGCGGCCCAGGGATTCCAGCAGTCCGACGGCGCACTGCAGCGAGCCGAGGCGAACACAGCCCAACTGGTCCGGGTCCAGGCGATCCACACCAGCCTGGTCAGCGCCAACGCCGACGCCACCAACGCCTTCCTCGTCGGCGGCCTCGAGCCTCCCGCCCAGCGGCAGCACTTCGTCGACTCGATGACGACCGCCTCCAAGCTCGTCGCCGAAGCAGCGACCGCACAGCCCGCCGACCAGCAAGCACTGGGCGAACTGAACGCCACCCTGCTCACCTATCAGGGCCTGATCGAACAAGCCCGAGCCAACAACCGCCAGGGCCTCCCGATCGGCTCGCAGTATCTGAAGGACGCGAACGCGAGTCTGCAGAACGACTCCCTGCCCTTGGTGTCCGCTCTGGTGAAAGCCAACGAAGAGCGAGTCTCCACCGAGTTCGACGGCGTCAGCCGGGGCAACATCTGGCTCCTCGTAGGCGGTCTGCTCACCCTGGTCGTGCTCGGCTTCACCATGATCTGGCTGGCCAAGCGAACCCACCGCTACGTGAACCTCCCACTCGCCTTCGCCGGAGTCCTGGTGCTACTGACCATGCTCGTCGGTGGTACGTCGCTGGCCAGCGCAAGCGGTTCCGCCAAGGACACCAGATCCCACTCGTACGCGGACACGCTGGCGATGTCCCGCGCCCGCATCGCGGCGTACGACGCGAAGTCCAACGAAAGCCTCACCCTGATCGCCCGAGGTTCAGGCGCCGCCTTCGAGAAGGACTGGGTCGACTCCGCGAAGACCGTCGACGACCAACTAGCCATCGTCGCCGGCACAGCACCACAGGCCCAGCAACCGTGGACCGCCTACAAGGCCAACCACACCGAGATCCGGAAGCTGGACGACGGCGGCAACTGGGACCAAGCAGTCCCCAAGGCGATCGCTGCCACCGGCACCTCGGCCAACACAACGTTCGCTGCCTTCGACACGGCAACCAGCAAGAAGCTGACCGACTTCAGCACCGCAACCCGCGGCGAGCTGACCGACGCCCGCAACGGACTGCCACCGATCGGCTGGCTCGGCATCCCGATCGGCATCGTCGCCGCACTGCTCGCCGCCTGGGGCCTGTCCCAGCGACTGGGGGAATACCGATGAAGAAGAAGAGCCTGATCGCTGCCTCACTGGCCGCCGCCCTCCTCCTCCTCACCACCGCTTGCGCCTCCGGCGACTACGCGGCGACGGAGCTTCCCGTCAAGCCAGCCCCGACGACGCCTTCTCCGGCGCCGACAGCCGCGCCGCCGGCGTGCCGCAACCCGCTCGCCTCGTACGCACCGAGTGGCGCCCTGCCCTCACCCGACGCCCTGCCCGCCGGCTCGACCATGGCGAGGATCAAGGCCAACAAGCGACTCATCGCCGGTGTGTCGGCGGACAGCCTGCACCTGGGCTCCCGGAACCCGATCACCGGCGCGGTCGAGGGCTTCGACATCGACATGCTCCGGGCCGTCGCACAGGCGATCTTCGGCGATCCGAGCAAGGTGGAGCTGCGGGTGATCTCCAGCCCGCAGCGGATCCCCGTGCTGGTGAACAACTCCGTCGACATCGTCGCCCGGAACATGACGATCAACTGTGTCCGCTGGGAACAGATCGCCTTCTCCGCCGAGTACTACCGCTCCGGCCAGAAGGTGCTCGTCCAGCGGGACTCGACGGCCAAGACTCTTGACGATCTGCCCGGCAAGACGATCTGTGCCCCGGCGGCCTCCACCAGCCTGGAGGCCCTCCGCAGGCTTTATCCCAAGGTCATCCCCATCACAGCGGACACCGACACCGGTTGCCTCGTGCTTTTCCAGCAGGGCAAGGCCTACGGCATCACTGGCGACGACACGGTCCTCGCAGGTGAAGCCGCGCAGGACCCGTACGCGAAGGTCCTTCCGGAGAAGCCCTTCAGCCAGGAGCCCTATGGCCTGGGGATCAACAAGGACAAGAAGGACTTCGTACAGTTCGTGAACGGCGTCCTCGAAGAGATGAAGGCGGACGGCCGCTGGATGGCGTCGTACAACAAGTGGCTTGCCCCTGACCTCGGCCCGCTGTCGGCGCCGCCGGCGCCTGTGTACGGCAGGTGATGACGGTTCGTACGCCGACTGCCGTTGCGCCGGCGCCTCCGGGGAGGATCGGCAGCAGTATTCCTGCGAAGGACCTGCTGGCGTACCTCGACGTGCTCGGTACCTGGCGCGACCGGCGTAGTGCCGAGCTGGACGAACTCGACCAGGCTGCCCTGAACTCCCCCGAGGCCGACGCGCTCAGCGCCGACGTGGTGCTGTCGATGGCGGTCTGGAAGGCGGTCTCGGACCGGTACGAACTGATCCTGGTGACCTGGGACTCCGGCCGGGTCGGCCCGACCGAGACCGAGCGGATCTCCACCCTGATCTGGGGCGGCCTCGACACCGGCGCCACCGGCTCGCTCGCGGTCTCGTTGCCTGAGGCATGCACTTTGTCGGACGCCCTGGCCGCCAGCCTGCGCGCCCGCCTCGCGCTGGAACCAGGTGACGCCGATCTCGCCGCGCGCCTCCGCCAGCTCCGCGCCCAGGTCGAGCGGATCGGCGACCTGGTCACCCGCGAACCGGCGAACGCCCGCAACGCGGCGATTGCCGCACACCACGACCTCGATCGCCGCGTCACCGATCTGACCGAGAGGGCCAAGCGCGGCGCGGATGTCGGCGGCCTGATCGGACCACTCGAGATCGATGCTGCCCGCAACGAACGGGACCTGATCGTCGGCTCCGCGACCCGCCGCGAACGCGCCGCGGATGTCGCCCGAGCCCGATCGGTGCGGAACGAGCTCGAGGCCCAAGGCCAGGCAGTACGCGCCCTGGCCGACCGTTGCGTCGCCGGAGTCACGCCGGCCCCGCGGCTCGGCGTACCGGATGTCACTGCGCTTGGGCCGGTGCCGAATACCCCTGCGGAGCTGGAGAAGTACCTGACCCGGCTGGACGCAGTACGGCGTGCTCTGGGGCAGGCGCAGTCGGCGTACGGGGCTGCACTGGCACGCAGGGACGAGCTGGCCGGGCGGCTGGATGCGTACCAGGTGAAGGCCGGCAGCCTCGCCCGGACGGCCGGGACCACCGAAGACCTTGCCGAGCTGTACCGGCGCGGTCGCGAGGTACTGAAGGACGAACCCGTGAACCTGGTCCGGCTGGGCGCGCTCGTGGCGGCCTACCAGACCTATCTGGACACCAGTCTTGCCGCCGACCCGCCGGTGCATCCGGCAGGTCGCGCCACAGGAGGGACGACATGACGACCATCGCCTGCACCCAGCCCGGTTGTACCGGCACGATCATGGACGGCTACTGCGACGTCTGCGGGTCTCCAGCCCCCGCCGGCGCGGTCAGCCCGTCTGCGGTCGCCGGTGCCCCGGATGTAGCCGCACCGGAAGCACCTGAGCCGATCAGCTCGCCCTCGACCGTCTCCCGGGCTTCGAACCGGCTGGCCTCAACGCCGCTCGGCTCAGCCCGCGCCACCGCGGCCGGCTCGAAACTGACCCGACGCCTCGGTACTTCGTCCACCCGCCTGCGCGGGGCCCGGCTCGGCGCCGGTCTGACCAACGTGCCGCCGATCCCGGCGATCGACGCGAGCAAGGCGATCCTGTCCAACCCGATGGTCCCGGAGGACCGCCGGAGCTGCCCGAACTGTGGCAACCCGGTCGGCCGGGCTCGCGGCGACCAGCCGGGCCGCACCGAGGGGTTCTGCCCGAAGTGCCGCAGCCCGTTCTCGTTCGCGCCGAAGCTGCAGGCGGGCGACCTGGTCGGCGGGCAGTACGAGGTGGCCGGCGCCCTGGCGCACGGCGGTTTCGGCTGGATCTACATGGCCCGGGACAAGAACGTCTCCAACCGCTGGGTGGTACTGAAGGGCCTGCTGAACTCCGAAGACCCGGACGCCGTCGCGGCCGCGATCGCCGAGCAGCAGTTCCTGGCCCGGGTCGAGCACCCGCTGATCGTCGAGATCTACAACTTCGTCACCCACGAGGGCGCGGGCTACATCGTGATGGAGTACGTAGGCGGCACCTCGCTGAAGACGCTGCTCAAACAACGCATGCAGGCCAACGGCGGCCGGTACGACGCGCTGCCGATCGACCAGGCGATCGCCTACATCCTGGAGATCCTGCCGGCCTTCTCCTACCTGCACGACCTCGACCTGGTCTACTGCGACTTCAAGCCGGACAACATCATCCAGGTCGGCGACGCGGTGAAGCTGATCGACCTGGGTGGCGTCCGGCGGATCGACGACATGGACTCGGCGATCTACGGCACGGTCGGCTACCAGGCGCCCGAGGTGCCCGAGGTCGGCACCTCGGTTGCCTCTGACATCTACACGCTCGGGCGCACCCTGACCGTGCTGGCGATGGAGTTCCGGGGCTACCAGTCGACCTATCTATCCTCGCTGCCGCCAGTGGCGGACGTGCCGCTGTTCCAGGAGTACGACTCGGTCTACCGGCTGCTGCTGAAGGCCTGCGCGAAGGACCCGGCCGACCGCTTCGTCTCCGCCGACGAGCTGCGCGTCCAGCTGCTCGGCGTACTGCGTGAGGTGGTCGCCACCAAGCGGGGCGGCGGCGCGGCGCAGCACTCCACGTCTTCCCTGCTCTTCGGCAGCCCGGGCGACCGCGCCCTCGGGATGGGTGACACCGCACCGCCGTGGCAGCGGCTTCCGTCCCTGGTCCCGGACGACAGCGACAAGCAGTCCGACTGGCTGAAGTCCGTGAGCGTGCCTGACCCGGCGCAGCGGCTCGGGGTCCTCCTCGGCGCTCCTCAGCGCTCGACCGAGGTGCGGTTGGCGACTGCCCAGGCAGCGCTGGAGTGCGGGCAGTACGAGCAGGTCGACCAGACGGTGACGGTCCTGCTCGGTGAGGATCCCTGGGAGTGGCGGGCGGTCTGGATGTCCGGACTGGTCGCGCTGGCCCGGGGAGACTCCGCGGCAGCGCAGTCGGCGTTCAACGCCGTGTACGGCCAAGTGCCGGGTGAGCTCGCTCCCAAGCTGGCGCTGGCTGTGTCCTGCGAGCTCAGCGGCGAGTACGACGTTGCCGAGGGCCTCTACCAGACCTGTGCTCGCACCGACGCGAACTACATCGCACCGTCAGCCTTCGGGCTGGCTGCCATCCGGTCGAACCGTGGCGACCTCGACGGAGCGGTGGCAGCGCTCGACCTGGTCCCGCCGACCAGCGGCGCGTATGTCCGGGCTAGGCGGCAACGAGCCGGACTACTGGCAGGATCGGGGCGTGGGCTCGCCGCACTGGCCGAGGCCATGGGCAGTATCGAAGCCCTGACGATCGACCCGATCGACCGGGCGAACCTGTCCGCGAGCGTGTTCAGGACGGCCCTGGACGTGGTGCTCGGCTCCGGTCCGGAGCCGCAGCTGCACATCTCGGGCCGGGCTGCTACCGAGCCGGAACTGCGGGAAGGCCTGGAAGCGGCCTACCGTGAGCTGGCCGGACACGCCCACAGCCGGGAGGAACGGGTCGCCCTGGTCGACCTTGCCAACGAGGTTCGAGGATGGACGTTGCGATGACGAGTACGACCCGGACGGTCTGCCCCAGCTGTGGCGGACCGATCTCCGACGCCGATCTGTTCTGCGAGGCCTGTGGTGCCGAGCTGGCACCGGCCGCCCTGGGCAAACCCGCGATCGACACCGACACCGAGCCCACGATCGAGCTGAACCCAGCCGCCGTGCCGGACCTGTCCGAGGGGGCCGCGCCAGGTCCCTGTCGCTCCTGCGGCGGTGTCGTCGGCGCAGACGGCTATTGCCAGACCTGCGGTACGAAGGCGAGCAAGCCCCGGGACCACTTCAGCGAGCAGCCCGCGCCGTGGGTCGCCGCAGTGTGCGACCGCGGGATCCGGCACAGCCGCAACGAGGATGCCGTGGCGATCGCTGCCGACGCGGAGCCGGGTAGTAGAGCCTTGCTGGTGGTGTGCGACGGCGTCAGCTCGTCGCTGGACTCCGACGTGGCCAGCCTGGCTGCTGCGCGCGCCGCGCGCGAAGTACTGGTTGCTGGGCATGCGCAGGGGATGGGCACTGAGTCCTCGCGTAATGCAGCGGTTGTCGCTCGGCTCACGGCAGCCGCCGACGCCGCTAACGACGCAGTACTGGCGAACACCAGCCCGGACAGCCCGAACCCGGCGTCCTGCACGTTCGTCGCCACTGTGCTGGAGGACGGCCTGCTCGTCGCCGGTGTAGTCGGTGACAGCCGGGCCTATTGGTTCCCGGATAACGCAGAGGCTGTCGGGCTGACTGTGGACGACTCCTGGGCGGCTGAGCTGATCGCTACCGGGGTGCCGCGCCACGAGGCCGAGACCGGCCCGCAGGCGCATGCCATCACCCGGTGGCTCGGCAAGGACGCTCCGGATCACACACCTCGTACGACAACCCTGAACGTGAGCGGACCCGGCTGGCTGCTGGTTTGCTCGGACGGCCTGTGGAACTACTGCTCCGAAGCGGCACCACTGGCCGACCTGGTCCGTCAGACCGCAGCGGCCCACGGCGGCGAGCCGTTGGCCACCTCGTCCGCATTGGTCGACTGGGCGAACGCCCAGGGCGGCCAGGACAACATCACCGTCGCGCTGGCCCGCCTGTGACCCGCCAGACCACCCGAAAGGACGCCTGAGATGGCCGAGTTCACCGCCTCCGTGTACCAGAACGAGTTCCTGCCCGACGGCGGCACGGACGTCCACGCGATCGTCACGGTGGCCTGTACCGGTGCGGGCGCGGCCGGCCAGTCCGGTAGCGGCGACGCCGGCGAGATCATCATCGTGGACACCTCCGGCTCGATGGGTGCCGACGGCGTCCGGGCCGCCGCGTACGCCGCGCAGACCGCGCTCGACCAGATCCTCGACGGGGTCTGGTTCGCGGTGATCTCCGGCAACGACCGGGCCCAGCTCGCCTTCCCGCCGTCGCCCGAACCGGTGATGGTGAAGATGGACCAGTTCACCCGGCAGGCGGCGAAGGACGCGGTGGCCCGGTTCTACGCCGACGGCGGGACCGCGATGGGGACCTGGCTGCGACTGGCCGCGCGGGTGTTCGCGACCGTGCCGTCGCTGACCCAGAAGCACGCGATCCTGCTCACCGACGGCGAGAACCAGCACGAGACGCCCGAGGTACTGACCGCCACGATCGAGGCCGTCACCGGCCAGTTCCAGTGCGACTGTCGCGGGGTCGGCGTCGCCTGGCAGGTCGCCGAGGTCCGCCGGATCGCCACCGCGCTGCTCGGTACGGTCGACATCATCCCGGCCCCGGACCAGCTCGCCGCGGAGTTCTCCAAGCTGATCCGGCAGGCGATGAGCAAGGGCGTTGCCGCCGCCGACATGCGGGTGTGGGCTCCGCAGGGGGCGCAGGTGCTGTTCGTCCGGCAGGTCGCACCGAACGTCGACGACCTGACGTCACGTCGTACCGAGGTGAACGCCCTGACCGGCTCCTACCCGACCGGCTCGTGGGGCGACGAGTCGCGGGACTACCACGTCGCAGTACGGCTTGCTGCCAAGGGAATCGGGCAGGAGCAGCTCGCGGCGCGCGTGCAGCTCGCCATCGGTGAGCAGGTCGTCGCACAGGGCCTGGTGCGGGCGCTGTGGTCGTCCGACGAGGGGCTGACCACGCGGATCAGCCCGGAGGTCGCGCACTACACCGGACAGACCGAGCTCGCCGACGCGATCCAGGAAGGCGTGGCGGCGAAGGCCGCGGGCGACACCGCGACCGCCACGACCAAGCTCGGCCGGGCAGTACAGCTCGCCGCCCAGACAGGCAACGAGGAAGCGACATCGCGGCTGCGCAAGGTCGTCGACATCGACGACCAGGACACCGGCA
>NZ_DASRXP010000340.1:0-14994 GCF_035687465.1 Kribbella sp. | reverse complement strand
GCAGAAGGAACAGTGGCTGCCCGGCCTTGCGGACGGCTCGACCACGATGGCGTTCGCGATCACCGAACCCGATGCCGGCTCGAACTCGCACAACATCACCACGACCGCACGGCGTACGGACAAGGGCTGGTCGCTGTCCGGCCGCAAGGTCTACATCTCCGGGCTCGACGTCGCCCAGGCCGTCCTGGTGGTCGGGCGGACCGAGGACGCGAAGACCGGCAACCTGAAGCCCGCCTTGTTCATCGTGCCGACCACTGCTGAAGGCGTTGAGTTCCGGAAGATCGAGATGGATCTGCTCAGCCCGGACAAGCAGTTCTCCCTCTTCCTCGACGATGTCCAACTGCCACCCGAGGCCCTCGTCGGTTCCGAGGACGCGGCGCTGATGCAGCTGTTCGCCGGGCTCAACCCGGAGCGGATCATGGCTTCCGCGTTCGCGATCGGGATCGGCCGGCACGCTCTCGACAAAGCCGTTGCCTACGTCAAGGAACGCCAGGTCTGGAAGGGCCCGATCGGCGCCCACCAAGGGATCGCGCACCCGTTGGCCCAGTGCAAGATCGAGCTCGAACTGGCCCGCCTGATGATGCAGAAGGCAGCCGCCCTGTACGACGCCGGCGACGACCTCGGCGCGGGTGAGGCCGCCAACATGGCCAAGTACGCCGCCGGCGAGGCGACCGTCCGCGCCACCGACCAGGCGGTCCAGTCACTCGGCGGCAACGGGATGACAGTCGAGTACGGCGTCGCCTCGCTGGTCGCCGCGGCCCGGGCCACCCGGATCGCACCGGTCAGCCGGGAGATGATCCTCAACTTTGTCGCGCAGCACAGTCTTGGCCTACCCAAGTCGTACTGATTCGGTCAGAGTCTTCCTCCAAAACCCCCGAGGTGAAAGGACCCGCCCGTGGTCATGTACAGCGAGTTCCCGCCCGTCGAAGTGCTTGAGGTGCCGATCCACGACGCGGTGCTCGGCCGCGCCCAGGAGTACGGCAACCGGATCGCTCTGGTGGACGGCGTCAGTGGCAGAGAGATCAGCTACGCCCAGCTCGACGGGATGACCAGACGGATGGCGGCCGGGCTCGCGGAGCTAGGGATCAAGCACCGTGACGTGGTCGCGCTGTACAGCCCGAACACGATCCTCTACCCGGTCGTCTTCTACGGCGCCACCCGCGCCGGGGCCACGGTGACGACGGTCAACGCGCTCTACACGGCCGACGAGCTGCACAAACAGTTGGTGGACTCGAAGGCGAAATTGCTGGTGACAATTTCGCTCTTCCTGCCGGTGGCCACGGCGGCGATCGAAGGGACCGACGTACGGGAGATCATCGTCTGCGACGCGGCCGAGGGGTACCGGTCGGTGATGGAGCTGGTGGCGTCCACCGGGCCCGAGCCCGTGGTAGAGATCGATCCGGCGGAGGACATCGCAGTACTGCCGTATTCGAGTGGGACCACCGGCGCGGCCAAGGGGGTGATGCTGACGCACCGGAACATCGCGACGAACATCGCGCAGGGCGAGGTCATGATCGCGATGGGCGAGGGCGAGCGGATCATCGCGATTCTGCCGTTCTTCCACATCTACGGGCTGACGGTGCTGCTGAACATGCCGCTGCGGTTGGGCGCGACCGTGGTGGTGCTGCCGAAGTTCGACCTGGAGCAGTTCCTCACCACGCTCGACGTGCAGAAGATCACCCGGGCTTTCGTCGCGCCGCCGATCGTGCTGGCACTCGCGAAGCACCCGGCGGTGGACGGGAAGGACCTGTCGTCGCTGAAGTGGCTGACGTCCGCGGCGGCCCCGCTGGACGGGGAACTCGCTGAGGCCTGCGCGAAGCGGCTCGGTCTGCACACTGTTCTGCAGTGCTACGGAATGACCGAGCTCTCGCCGGGCACCCACGCAGTACCGCAGGATGACCAGGATCCGCCGCCCGGTGCCGTGGGCAAGCTTTTCCCGTCCACCGAGCTGCGGCTGGTCGGTGCCGATGGCGACGATGTGGGCGAGGGTGAGCCCGGTGAGGTCTGGATCCGCGGTCCACAGGTGATGAAGGGATACCTCGGCCGGCCGGCGGAGACCGAGGCGACCATCGACCGGGAGGGCTGGCTGCACACCGGCGACATCGGCCGCGTCGACGCGCGGGGCTACCTGTACGTCGTCGACCGGGTGAAGGAGCTGATCAAGTACCACGGGTACCAGGTGCCGCCGGCCGAACTGGAGGCCGTGTTGCTGACCGACGAGCGGATCGCGGATGCCGCGGTGATCGGCGTACAGGCTGCTGGCGACGAGGTACCGAAGGCGTTCGTGGTGCCGATGCCGGGGGTCGAGTTGTCCGAGCAGGACGTGATCGACTACGTCGCCGCCCGCGTCGCGCCGTACAAGAAAGTGCGGCAGGTGGAGTTCATCGATGCGGTGCCGAAGGCCGCCTCTGGCAAGATCCTGCGGCGCGAGCTCAGAGCCCGGGAGGCCGCGGGTGCCTAGCTCGGAGTTTCGGTGAGTGAGGCGCTGCGCGCGCCGCAGCAGGATCGGAGCCGGGTGACCCGGCAGAAACTGCTCGCGGCGGCGGTGGAGTCGCTCTCGGAGGTGGGCTATGCCGCGACCACCGTTTCGGTGGTCGCGGCCCGGGCCGGGGTGTCGCGGGGGGCTGCGCAGCATCACTTCCCGACTCGCGCGGATCTGTTCGCGGCGGCGGTCGAATACATGACCGAGGTGCGGTTGGCCGAGATCCGGGAGCAGGCGTCATCGCTGCCTGATGGCGAGGGCCGGACCGCCGCGATCGTCGGGATGCTCGCGGACGTTTACACGGGACCGCTGTTCCGGGCGGCTCTGCATCTGTGGGTCGCGGCATCGACAGAGGAGCCGCTGCGGAAGCAGATCGTCCGGTTGGAGGCGCATGTCGGTCGGCAGGCGCACCGGACGTTGCTGGACGTGCTGGACGTGAGTGAGCGGACTCCGGGCGTTCGCGAAACCGTACAGGGCGTGCTGGACATGGCTCGCGGGCTCGGCCTCGCCGATCTGCTCACGGACGACAGCGCGCGCCGGCGCGGCGTCGTACGGCAGTGGTCGCACATCCTCGACCAGGCACTGACCGCCCGCTGACCGGCGCCGGGCACCTTCGGTTCGTTTCAGCTGGCGGGCAGGCACTCGGGAATCGATGTCCGATCCCGTAAGTTGCCCTTTGTCATGACTACTGAACGGGTCGAGCGGGAGGCCGTGGGACTGCGCTCGGCGCGTGGGCCGATCCTGCTCGCGGTGATGCTGAGCATCGGACTGGTCGCGATCGACGCGACCATCCTGGCGACCGCGGTGCCCTCGGTGGTGGCGGACCTCGGCGGCTTCACCCAGTTCCCCTGGCTGTTCTCGATCTACCTGCTCGCCCAGGCGGTCTCGGTACCGATCTACGGCAAGCTCGCCGACCAGCGCGGCCGCAAGCCGCTGATGCTGTTCGGGGTCGGGCTGTTCGTGCTCGGCTCGGTGCTCTGCGGATTCGCCTGGAGCATGCCGTCGCTGATCGCCTTCCGGCTGATCCAGGGACTCGGCGCCGGCGCGATCCAGCCGATCGGCATGACGATCGTCGGTGACATTTACAGCGTCGCCGAGCGGGCCCGGGTGCAGGGCTACATCGCCAGCGTCTGGGGGATCGCCTCGTTCGTCGGGCCGACCCTCGGCGGCGTCTTCTCGGACTACATCTCGTGGCGCTGGATCTTCTTCGTGAACATCCCGCTCGGCCTGGCCGCCGCCTGGGTGCTGCTGCGGCGGTTCCACGAGGACGTCAAAGAGAAGGCGCGGCACAAGATCGACTACTGGGGCACGATCCTGCTCACGGTGGGTACCTCGTTGCTGCTGCTGGGACTGCTCGAGGGCGGCGTGATGTGGTCCTGGGATTCCGTCACCAGCATCCTCATCCTGGTCGCCGCGGTCATGCTGCTGGTGGCGTTCGCGCTGGTCGAGCGGCGGGCGGCCGAGCCCGTGCTCCCTCCCTGGGTGCTGGGACAGCGGGTGCTGAACTCGGCGAACTCGTCGGCTCTGCTGGTCGGCGTGCTGATGGTCGGATTGTCGACGTACGTGCCGCTGTATGCGCAGGGCGTGCTCGGGACCTCGGCGCTGGTGGCCGGCTTCGCGCTGGCGGCGATGACCTTGGGATGGCCGATCGCGGCGTCATTGGCAGGGCGGCTGTATCTGCGGCTCGGGTTCAGGACCACGATGCTGCTCGGCGCCGTCATCGTGGTGATCGGCGCCGCACTACTGCTGACCGTGAACCCTGACAGTCCGGTGCTCTACCTGGCGATGACGTGCTTCGTGATCGGCCTCGGACTCGGCTTCACCGCCTCGCCTGGTGTCGTGGCCGCGCAGTCGTCCGTGGCGTGGCAGACCCGTGGCGTGGTCACCGGGGCCAACATGTTCGCCCGATCGGTCGGCAGCGCCGTCGGGGTCGCCGTGTTCGGCGCAGTCGCCAACGCCGTCGTCGCCTCGCGGCTCGGAGCGAGCCACGAGGACCTGGAGCATCTGTCGGGCGACGTACTCGCCCCTGCCATCCACGACGTGTACTACGGCGCTGCGGCCGCGGCCGTCTTGCTGGTCGTCGCCGTCTCGTTCATGCCGAACAGAGTCGCCGAGGAACCTCGCGGCTAGCTCTGGTCAGGCACCGCGGGATTCGGCGACGCGGCGGAGCCAGTAGCGGAACCAGTCGGGGCCGTAGGGCACGTAGACGCGGGTTGGAATGACGCGGGCTCTCAACTGGTCGAGCACCTCGGGGCGGACGCCGAGGAGGTGCTCGACGGGGACGGGGCCGACGGACAGCAGGACTGCTTCGCGGACTCGCCCGTCGTGGGTCGCGAGGGACCAGGGCGATCCACTGGCCGCGAGGCGGTGGGCCAACTGGAGGTAGGCGATGTCGGTCGGCTCGCCGTACGGGTGAGCTCCGGACGGTTCGACGTACGCGCCCTTGACGAGCCGGACCTGTACGCCGGCGGCGGTCAGGGCGTCGGCGTCTTCCGGTGAGCGCTGCAGATTGGCCTGCACGGTCGCGCCGAGGCGATCCGCCAGACCGCGGCCCGCTACGTCGAGCACGCACTCCAGGATCTTGTCGGCCCGGCCGTTGTCCTCGGCGCCGACCTGAACCCGGCGGCCCGGCGGCAGCGCCTCGACCAGCTTGGCGAGAAGGTCCGCGCAACCGCTGGGATCGAGGTCCAGGGCCAGGTGGGACAGATCGACGGCCAGCCAGACGTCTGCCGGCGGTGGCGGGATCAGCTTGGCCAACTCGAGGTACTCGTCGACGATCTTGGCAGCCGCGGCCGCATCGGTGGACAGCTCGCCGAACAGGTCCAGACTGACGCCGTGGCCCTTGCCGAGTTGGTCGGAGGTGACCTGCAGGGCCTCGTCGCGAGTGCGGCCCGCGACGTACCGCGAGGCCGCGCGGTAGGCGTTCGCCTCGCCGCCGGGGAGTCCCCTCACGAGTTGTTCGAATCGGTCGTTGGTCGCCAGTTTGAAGAGGATCGCCCGGTCAGCACGCATGTCCCTCAGTCTGCCAGCGCCTCCTTGGGCATGACCTTCACTGGCGAGATCACAGCAGCCACCGCGCGGGGCTCCATGCCATCGCTCGATCAACATCAAAATGACGGCGCAGCTGGGCGGCTGGCCTGGTCGGTAGACGAGGCCAGCCGCCGGGGCGGTGAGGCGGTGGGCGCTCAGATCTTGCCGGTGGTCCAGAAGTGGTAGTTGTGGTCCTTGGCGAAGTCGGCGCGCTTCCAGTCTCCAGAGGTCAGGGACTGTACGTGCCAGCCGGATTGGCTGTGGTTGTCGCGCAGGAGGGGCCAGGCCGCTTCGCCGCCACCGTTGGGGTCGCCGGTGGCGGCGAAGCGCGTCCAGGCTCCGATCATCCGGTCACCGAGCAGGGCCTGCCGGGGTGACAGCTTGTCGAACAGGTCCAGGTCGAAAATGTACGGCAGCTCAGCCAAGTGCTGAGCGGCAACCGGGAAGCTCGGCGTTGGGTAGCCCGCGTACCAGGGGGTGTCCTGGTCGGCGAACTCGTACATCCGAGTGGGGGTCCACCGTGACAGCGCGCGGGCGGTGTCGAGGGTCGGTACGGACCAGATCGAGTCGGTCTTCACCCTCGCCAGCGTCTGCCCTGCCGAGGTGCCCAGCGGGTAGCGCTTCAGTACGGCGTCGGCCTTCTTGCCGTGCTCCTGCCTGACGGCGGGCTCGTACGCCTCGGCCGGCATGGGCGTGCCGGTCACCAGTTCCTCGCCGATGATCATCCCGTTCTCCTCGTCGTGGTTGACGCCGATGAGGACGGGGACCCGGTTGAACCGGCCGGTGCGAAGGGCTTCGTCGACCGGGAGCGGCAGGGCGGGCGTGCCGCTGACCGGGCGCGGCTCCCGATTTGTGCCGTAGGCCTCCAGCAGCCTTTCGATCGGGACCTCGCGCAGGCAGCCTGCCACGTCGGCGGGGTTCGTGCAGTCCTTCGCCTCGATCGCGTCCTTGACCACCTTCTCGATCACCTCGTCGTTGTCGGCTTGGGCCTCGGCCCGGGTGCGGGAGGCGGTGCCCGGGGTGTCGCAGGGCGCGCTCTGGATGATCGCCCGGTGGAACAGCCCCGCGGACGCCGGGGAGGCGAGTTGGCCGCAGACGCTGAAGCCGCTGCCGGACTGGCCCATGATCGTCACATTGCCCGGGTCGCCGCCGAATGCCCGGATGTTCTTGCGCACCCAGCGCAGCGCCTCGCGCTGATCGTCCAGTGCGAGGCTGCCCGACTCCGTCAGGGACGGGTGGGTCAGGAAGCTGGTGACACCCAGGCGGTAGTTCATCGACACCACGACGGCGCCGCCGGCCGCGAGCCGGTCGGGACCGTACAGGTCCCCCATCCCGTACATCATGCTGCCGCCGTGGATCCACACGATCACCGGCAGCTTTCCACGCTTGCCGACCGGAGTGGTGACGTTGAGGTTGAGGCAGTCCTCCTCGGTGCTGTACTTGCCGATCGGGTACCCGACAGGCTGCGCGCAGGGCTTGCCGGGCGTGGTGGCGTCCCGTACGCCGGTCCACGCGGCGGCCGGGCGCGGCGCGGCGAAGCGGGCGGCTGTGGCGTAGGGGATCCCCCGGAAGGACCTCACCTCCGGGCCGACCGTTCCCCGCACTGCGCCCTGGGAGGTGATCACGACCGATGGGCCGGGAGCCGCTTGGGCGGCCGGTGCGAACGTTGCGAGCAGCGCGAGGCCGAGGCCCGCCGACGTGATGATTTTCCTCATGGCTCTCCTTGTTGATCAAGCGACGGCAGGGACCGTAACAGGGATTTGCGCGATCGCGCAATGCGATCGCATAAGGCGGTCGCGTGAGGCGAGCGATCAAATCTGTTGGTAGGCTGCTGCGCATGGGAAACCGCGAGGACCTGCTCGCGGGCGCCAAGCGGTGCCTGCGCGAGAAGGGCTACGACCGCACCAGCGTTCGTGACATCGCCACTGCGGCCGGCGTGAGCATGGCCGCGATCGGCTATCACTACGGATCGCGGGAGGCGCTGCTCAGCCAGGCGCTGTTCGACCTGCTGGACGAGTGGGGCGACAGCCTCGGCCGCGCGCTCACTCCAGGGGGCGGCGACGACGCGGCGCGCGGCTTCGAGCGCATGTGGGACGGGCTCATCGAGCAGTTCGCCGCGCATCCGGATCTCTGGCTGGCCACGGTGGAGCTGTTCCTGCAGGCGCAACGGCAGCCCGCGCTGCGCAGCCAACTGGCCGGCGGCGTCGCCCAGGGCTGGCGCGGCATGGCCGGGATCCTGCAGAGCGTGCCGGAAGAGGCGGTCTCGGACCACTCCACCCGCACGCTCGGCATGATCCAGACTGCACTGATGACGGGCGTGATGATCCAGAGCCTCAGCAATCCGGCGAACGCACCCACCTCGGCCGAGGTGCTGGAAGGGCTGCGGGCGCTGGCGAAGATCGCCGAACTACCGAACCCATGACGTGCGAAAAATCGCCGATGCTTGGCCGCCGCGGCCGGATCGGCGCGCATGTCGCTCGGTTTAGGTTGGCTTTATGCGAGCGGTGGATTGTGTCGGCGTACTGATTCAGGGCGAGCAGCACCGGGTCTACGTGCACCGACGGACGATGCAGCGACGGTTGTTCCCGGGGATCTGGGACATCGTCGGCGGTCACCTCGAGCCGGGCGAGACGCCGGAGCAGACGCTGGCGCGCGAGCTCGAGGAGGAGACCGGCTGGAAGCTGCGAGAGATCCGCTCGACGGTCGCCGACTGGGAGTGGGAACACCAGGGCCGGATCCGGCGCGAACTGGACTACCTGGTCACGGTCGAGGGTGATCTGCGGCGGCCCCGGCTCGAGGAGGGCAAACACGACGCGAGCGCCTGGGTCGGACCGGACGACCTGGAACTCCTGATGGAGAACCGGACCGACGGCGATCGCCGGCTGCGGGACATCGTGGCGCAAGTGGTCCGCACCCGCTTGACCGAACGGCTGCGGCTGGAGCCGATCGCCGGTCCGGGCGAGGTCCTGGCCGGACATGCAGCGGACCTCGAGCGCTTGTTCGCGGATCCGTGGGTCGCGCACTGGTACGGCGGCACCTGGTCGACAGAGGAGTCCGTACTACGGTCCGCCGAGATGCACCGTGGTTGGGAACGGGACGGCGTCAGCAAGTGGATGGCCTACGAACGCGCAGGTGGTTCGCCTGAGCACGGCGCTGCGGGTGCTCTCGAGCGCGCCAGAGGTTCGCTGGTTGGGCGGGGTGGGTTGTCCCGGCTGAGCGCGGACAACCCGGTGACCGCGGCGATCGCGGCGCTGGCCGGGCCGGAATGGGCGGTGGATCGTCTCGAACTCGGCTGGGCGCTGACCGGGGCGGCTCGCGGACTGGGCTATGCGACCGAGATCGGCCGGGCCGGACTGGAGTTCGCCTTCGAGACGCTCGGGGCCTCGGCCGTGATCGCGTTCACCGAGCGGCACAACGCCGCTTCGCGCGCCGTGATGGAGCGCCTGGGGATGCCGTTCGCCGGGGAGATCACGGCAGAAGGCCTGGTGGAAGGCGTGGAAGGTGTGCAGCCAGACGCACCCTTCGCGGTGCACGTGGCACGCGGTGGCTCCGCTGCGTGACCGCCCAGGCGCGGCGGTCACACAACGGAGTCGGCCACCTCGTAGCGGCTCATGGTGAGGTGTCACGAGCCGCTGGTGTCCTGCGCCGGAGACCCGAGCGTCAACTCGGGTGCGCCGGGTCTCCGACACAGGGCACTGGCCCCGCCCGGCCCGAGGTGTCGGCCAGGAGGTGGTTGGAACGGCTGGGCGGCGGCGATACAGGGACTCGAGCCGCCAGCCCAGCCGGGCTGGTGGTGGTGCGGTCCGGAGCTGAGGAGTGCTCCGGACCGCACCGGGTTTCGCCCGGGACCTGAGGAGTCCCGGACCTTCCATCGCCCACTCCTGAACGTGAGGAGACTCCAGGAGCGGATTTTCCGGGTCTGAGGAGGACCCGGAGGCTTCAGTTGTCCGCGTTCTCCAGCGGACCGAGGACGTCGTTCGTGACCCGGAGGCCGGCGAACCGCCTCCGCATTGCCTGCTCGTACCGCGCTGCCAGCGGCGCTTCCGCGACGTACTGCGCGATCACGTGCTCGCCGAACCAGACCCGAACTCTGCGCCGGTGCTGCCTCGACGTCATTTCTGCAACAGTCACTGCTTGCTCACCCCGTAACTCTCAGCCCTTGCAACCAGTTGGACTTACTGGTTGTCATGGCAGTAATGGTGCACAACCCGAGCGTGACCGCTCTAGGACCTGGACCGGACCTTTGCCGGACCTCTTCAGGACCTCTCGCGGACATCTGGAGGACTGCACCTTGTCGTGGGGCATTAGTCGAGACAACGTCTGATCTGACGTGAACGGGAGGAACGATGGCGGGTAGGTATACGCCAAGAACGGTTCTTGCGCACCTGATCCAGCGCCGGAACCAGACCTACTCCGAGATCGTCGCCGAGTTCGTCGAGCTGGGTGGAACCATCACCGAGCGGCATCTGCGGCGCCTCGCATCGGGCGAGCGCGCAGGAACCACTCCACAGACCCGGCGCACCCTGCAACGCATGTTCGGCAAGCCGGTCGAGGAGCTCCTCGCCCCGTACGTCCCCGAGCAGGCCGCCCAGGTGGTGCCTGCGCCTGCGAGTGGACGGATCACGACAGGTAATGAGATGGAGGTTCTCGACATGGCTGCCAGCCGTGCGCGGGCATTCGCCCTCGCGGCCCAGACCGGTCTCGGTTCCGAGGCTATGGAACAGGTGTACGACGATGTGAGACACGTTGCGAAGGCCTACCCGCAGCGCCCACTGCCGGAGATCCTCGGCCAACTGGTCGAGACCCAGGATCTTGTCTTCGCACTGCTGGAGAGCCGGCAGCGCCCGGAACACCTGCGGCAGCTTTACTTCCTCGGCGGCGTGACCGGTGGTCTGCTCGCCAAGGCCTCCCACGACCTGGGCAACCCG
This sequence comes from Kribbella sp., assembly GCF_035687465.1. Lineage (NCBI taxonomy): Bacteria > Bacillati > Actinomycetota > Actinomycetes > Propionibacteriales > Kribbellaceae > Kribbella > Kribbella sp. Next base: position 4,554 of record NZ_DASRXP010000340.1, on the reverse strand, counting down.
CATGCTGCCCTGACCCAGGCCCGGACCGCGTTCCTGTGCGCGGACAACGCCGACCACCACGGGCTGCGCGCCTGGGTCCGCGGCCTGCAGTCCCTGGTCTCGTACTGGGCCGGCAACCCGCACGACTCGGTCCGGTACGCCCAGCTGGGGGCCGGCTACGCCGAGCAGGCGAACAGCACCACCGGCGTCTGGTTGCCGGTCAGTGAGGCCCGTGCCTGGGCCGCGCTGGGCAACGCGGACGCCGCGCGCGCCGCACTCGAGCGGGCCGAGAACGCCTGGAGCTCGGTGCGGAACGACGACCTGGACGAGATGGGCGGCCTCTGCACCTTCGGCCGCAACCGGCAGCTGTACTACGCGGCCGACGCGCTCGCGTGGCTGCCCGGCGAGGTGGAGACGGCGGAGCGGTACTCCAGCCAGGCCGTCGACGCCTACACCGACCAGACGCACCCCGAGTGGGCCTTCGGCGACGCCGCCGGCAGCCACGCCGCCATGGCCATCACCCGGATCGCGAACGGTGAGCTCGACGGAGCGGCGGACGCGCTCGCGCCCGTCCTCGGTCTGCCGGCCGAGCGCCGGATCAACGGTGTGGTCCACTCCGCTCGCCGGGTCCACCAGGCGCTGCGGCAATCCGGCCGCGCCGACGACGCGCGGGAACTGCAGGAAGAGATCGAGACGTTCACCCGTACGCCGATGCAGACGTTCCCCCGGTAACAGCCGGGATGGAGCCACTCACCGGCGATGGCACGAGACTGCGCGAGTTCCGGACCGAGGACCTCGAGGACTATCTCGCCATCGTCGGTGACGACCGGGTGACGAACTGGCTGTCCTTCGACAGTCGCGACCGCGAAGCCGCCCGGAAGGCGCTCGACAGCATCGTCGAGCGCTCTCAGCAGGAGAACCGCTCCGACTATCTGCTCGCCGTCACCAGCCGGGACGACGACCGAATGATCGGCTTCGCCCGTCTCGGGCCTACCGGCGTGCAGGCGGCGCACCTCGGCTACGCGATCGCCGCGGACCACTGGGGCCACGGCTACGCCACCGACGCGGCCCGCACCCTCCTCCGCTGCGCCTTCGAAACCCTCGCCCTGCACCGCGTCAGCGCCGCGATCGGCCCCGAGAACCTCGCCTCGATCGCCGTAGTGAAAACCCTGGGCTTCAGCTACGAAGGCCGCATCCGCCACCACGTCTACACCAACAACGCCTGGCGCGACTCCCTCCTCTACTCCCTCCTCACCACCGAGTGGACTCACAGGGCATGATCCACAGATAGTGTCAAATGGAGCATAAAAGTATCTGCTTCTGATACTTTGTTCTATGATTTGACACTGTCCGATCGATGACTGGCGAGGTCTTGCTGATGGCACGCACGCTCTCGCGAGGCTTGGCAGCAATTGTCGAAGCGCTCGAACTCACCCAGCCCGAGACCGTGACGATGACTGAGCTGGATGCCCTCGCGCGGCAGGCCGGTGTGGCGACCGAGCCCAGAGTATTGGCCGGTCGGCTTCGCGATCGGGGCTGGCTGTTGCCTACCGGTGTTACAGGTGTCTGGGGGTTCGTCCCGGGCGCTCACGCCGGTCCTCTGAGCCACGGTGAACCGACGATGCCCTTGCGGGCGGCGCTCAGACGAGACCCTGGACTGCGAGCCGCCTTGGCGCTCGGCACTGCCGCCTGGGCTCACGGCCTGGCGGACCGCCTGCCTACCCGGCTCGATGTGGCTGTTCCGCGCGATCAACCGGTCCCAGCAGCCCTCGCCCGGGCGGCGAGAATCACCAGGTTCAGCAGCAACCTCGAGCCCGTGACGCTGAAGGAGGTTGCCACTGAGCGAATCGAAACCATCCTCGTGCATCTGGCCGCGCAGCCGAACGCGGTTCGTTCGTGGTCCTCGGTTCAAGAATGGATCCCAGACGCAGCCGTCGAGGCCGACGCTGCCTTGGTGGAGACAGAGCTGACTGGTCGCCCCAAGAGCGTGTCGGTGCGGCTGGGCTATCTCCTTCAGCGGCTTCGTCCTGACATCAGCGGCTCCCTGTTCTCCGCGGTGGGGACCAAGGTCTGGTTCGGGCCGCGGGGACCTCTCCTGCGCCACAGCGAACGCTGGCAGGTGGCAGACACGCTGCTGCCGTTCAACCCCGTCGCCCTGACCACGGATGACGAAGCCCGATGAAATCCAGCTACATCATCAAGCTGACCATTGGTCAGGTGCTCAGGCACGCGCCGACCGGAACCCAGGGACGTGAGGCGGCGCTCATCGACATCGCCCAGGATCTTCTGCTGCGGCATCTGTCAGATGCGACCGTGCTCGACTATCTGGCCTTCAAAGGCGGCACCGCACTACGCAAGCTCTACGCAGGCAACCAGGGCCGCTTCTCCCTCGATCTCGACTTCTCCGTACTGCGCATCGGCGATGATCCTGCCGGGGTCGTCGACCTCCTTGTCGAGGAGGTCGACGGGCTGCAACTCGGTCCTTTCACCTAGGCATCGTCACACGACGGGGCAAGAGCATGGTGACTATCGACAGCCAGTTCGGCGCGACCGCTCAGCTGGCCAGCAAGCTGGATATCAGTCCACCGCCCTGGCTGGCAGCAGTCCGTCGACAGTGGGTCCCGATGCCCATCCACCACAGCTACGGCGGCCCACTTCCCTCCCTGACCTGCACCAGACTAGAAGAGAATCTCGCCGAGAAGATCGCTCGCCTCAACAGGACGACGACGGCACGCGACATCTACGACCTGGTGTGGATCTGGCAGGTCTTTCGCCGGCAGCCCGCTGTGACGATCGATACGGCTTTGATCCGACGACTTGCCGTTCTCAAGATGTGGGTAGACGCGAACGGTCTGAGCGCCGAAGGCACCGCCTGGAAGCCGGGACATGAGTCCTTCCCGTTCGACCCCGACCGTTGGCTGCGCAGCCGTCCTGCTCGCGAGTTCGACACCGAAGACATCGGGCAACTGGCCGTGCCGCCGCCGGACCTCGACGACCTCGGGCGGGACTTGACGACGAGCTACTCCTTTCTCCGAGATCTCGATCCCGATGAACGAAACATCGCCGACCTCCATGGCTCTCATCGGCAGCGAGTGCTCAGGATGCTCGCCGGTTTGGACGGCGGACGGCTCGGCCCCGGCACCTGCTGGTAGCCCGGTTCGTGGCGTTCATCCGGCGCACATCTTGGCTTCATGCGGGGACCTGACTGTGTCTTGTCAGCACTAGACCGGTTTGAGAGGTTCGGCCCATGACGACTGAGCAGCAGGTGCCCGAGTGGGCCGATCCCGCGGTTCCGGTGGAGGAGTTGGATGCGCAGGGGGTGTCCCGGCGGAACCTGATCCGCGGGGCGGGGATGCTCGGGGCCGGGTTTGCGGCGGCCGGGATCGCGCGGGCCGGTGGAGCCGCGGCCGCGACGACCGGTACGGCGTACGGGGTGGGCGCGGGTGGTTCGGCGTACGAGGGAGAGCTGGCGTGGCTGGTGGGGGATCACCACGTGCACAGCCGGTACAGCCATGACGCGAAGTACGACTTCACGCAGTTGGCGCAGCGGGGTGCTCAGTTCGGGCTGGACTGGATGGCGTTCACCGAGCACAGCAACTTCGGGCATGCCGACAAGGGCGCGCAGGCCGAGAACGCCGAGGTGGTGAAGGCGCGGGCGGAGAACCCGCGGATGCTGATCTTCCAAGGCCTCGAGTGGTACATCCCGGCCGCCGAGCACGGCACCCTCCTGGTTGCGCCGGGGCCGAACAACGTGGCTCTGCTGCAGCAGTTCGAGCGCGAATACGACGGCAAGCTCACCAACCGCTCAGCGGATACCGCGGAGAACGAAGTGCACGCGGTGAAGGCGCTGCAGTGGCTCGCCCAGCAGAAGCAGAGCCGGTACGTCGATGACGTCCTGGTACTGGCGAACCACCCGCTCCGGCTCGGCATCGACGCACCCCACGAACTACGGGCCTGGCGTGACACCGGCGTCTGCATCGGCATGGAAGGTGCACCCGGCTCGCAGGGCGAGGCCGACCCGGCCTGGGTCGCCTACCGGGGCAGCACCAACGCACAGCGCGGTGAGTACGTGAACAACCCGGGCACCGGCAGCTTCGCGGGCTACCCGGTCGACGCCTACCGGACGTACGGCGGGTTCGACTGGGCCACAGCCACAGTGGGCGGTCTGTGGGACTCCATGCTCGCCGAGGGCAAACTGTTCTCGATCAGCTCGAACAGTGACAACCACCGGACCATCTGGGACACCTGGAAGGACGGGGAGTTCCCGGCGGGACAGAACTTCGACTCGCTCGGGTGGAAGCCCTCGCCGACGGATTCCGGCGTACCGCAGGCGGGTAGTGACTTCTGGCCCGGCCAGTTCAGCCGGACCCATGTCGGAGTGACGCGGTACGGCTACCTGGACGTGATGGCCGGGCTGCGCGCCGGACGGGTCTGGGTGGACCACGGCCAACTGGTCGACGGCATCGATGTCCGGGTCGCTCCAGTCGGTTCCAAGCAGCGCGGTGTCACTCTGGGCGGGCGTCTGACCGTCAGCCGCAACGAGAGGCTGGAACTGCGGGTCACAGTGACCAGCGC
>NZ_DASRXP010000339.1:0-5288 GCF_035687465.1 Kribbella sp. | reverse complement strand
CTGTAGCTAGGGGGCTCTACTTGTTGAACCACCAGTACTGCGGTTGGGTCTGACCGCTCACGAAGGAGGCGAACGCGTTCGGCGGGCCGGCGAGTTTGTCGGTCCAGGCGATCACGGTGCTGCGGGACGGGGTGAACAGGGCCGGCTGGTCGGTGGTCAGGAACTCGATCTCCGCCTTCGCCGCGGACGGGTCGGAGTCGACCACGGACGCCTGGATGAGTGCGTCGGCCTTCGGATTGCTGTAGCTGCCGGAGTTGGAGCTACCGGTCGTGTTGTACAGGTTGTTCGAGGTCGGGTTCAGGAAGGAGCCTTCACCGCCGAGCAGTTTCATCCCCCACTCGTCCACATTCTGCGGGTTGCTGACGTTCGACAGGTTCTGGATCATGAACCCGGCGTCCTTCCCGACCAGCTCGAGCTCGATGCCCACGCGCTTGGCATTGGACGCCAGCGCCTGTGCTTGCAAGGTGTTCGTCTGCGGCCCGTTGTTGTAGTAGAACTTCCACTTCAGTTCGGCACCCTGTGCGATCCCGGCGCCGCATTGGTTCTGTCCGGCGCCCGGTGCGGTGCAGGTGGTGATCCCGCCGGGCTGCACGTCCCAGCCGTGCTCCTTCAGAATGGTCGCCGCCTGGTCGATGTCGAACGGGTACGGGTTCTTCAGGGTGTTGGCCGGGTGGTACTTCGAGGTCGGCGCTGACGGGAGTGGTCCGTATGTCTCGACAGCGAATCCCTTGAACACTCCCTTCACCACCCCGGCCTGGTCCTGCAGGTGCGCGAGTGCCTGCCGGATGTACAGCTGGGAGATGATGGCGGCGAAGTTCCCGCTCTTGTTCTTGAAGTTGTAGGTGATCGGGAAGAAGCCGGTGGTCTCGCCCTTGTAGACGTGGTAGCCCTTCTTCTGGATGTCCGGAACCTTCTCCATGTTCGCGGGCGGGACCCTGGCGATGTCCACGGTGTTGGTTTCGATTGCTGAGAGCAACGCTGCCGGTGAGGTGAACGGTTTCAGCTTGTAGCTGGCGATGTTCGCCTTGCCCGGCCCGGTGTACGCGTCATTCGGAACGAGCGTCGCCTCGTTGGACGCCGGGGTGAACTGGTCGAGCACGAACGGACCGTTCACGATCTTCCATAACGGGTTCTTGGCGTAGGTCTTCGGATCGGACGACTGCGCGAACAGATACTTGAAGATCTGTGCGGCAACGGCCGGATCCTTGGCGTCGAGCCCCTCCTGGTTCGCGGTGCGATTCCACTTGGCACTGGGCAGTGGGATCACCTGGGTCAGCACGTTCTCGGTGAACCAGGACGGGTTCACCGGCCGCGTGAGGTGGAGGACGACAGTCCGTTCATCGGGCGTGGTGGCGGACTTGACGTTGTCCGGGAACTGGCCGGGCGAGTACCCGTAGTAGTTCGCGGCGCTCTCCGCGACGGCGGCCTTGAGAATCGACAAGGAGAACACGACATCGGCCGCGGACACAGGCTTGCCGTCCGACCAGGTGTAGCCGTCGTTCAGCTTGATCGTCACGGTCAACGTGTCGGCGGAGTAGGCCGGCTCCTTGGCGAGGCTCTCCGGGTAGTTCACCTCCGGCGACTCGCCGACGTAACTCCAGTACAGCGGCCGCCACATCAGGTTGATGAAGCCGCTGATCATGTCGAAGTTCGCGAACTGCGACGGCTGGTACGGGAAGATCCAGGTCGGGCCGGTGCCGGCTGAGAGCCCGACGACGACGTCTCCGCCCGGTGCTGGGCTCCCGACTGCTTGGGGCAGGCTGCGGAGGTCGAGATCCGCGGCGCGCGTGGTGTTCTGAGGAGCGCTACTGCAGCCGACGAGTGCGAGCGCGGCGGCAACGGCTACCGCGGCCCCGGCCAGATGCGATCGATGTGCCATGTCCAACTTCCTTCAAGAACAGGTGCGGATAAGGGGGACATCGGGGGAGATGAGGGGGTGACCTATCCGCCGGGATGACGTGGTGCGGGCCCGCGATGTCCGGGACGATAGCACCAACTGTTGACTCGCTACAACGATTTGTTGCAATCCCTCGAGGATCGGGGCTAGCGTGTGCGGCATGACATCGACCGAACGACTTGTCGTCGACGGGATCGCCAGGCTCCCGCAGTTCGCCCATGCCGGCATCGCCGACGGATGGATCATGGTGTCGGGCACCCTCGGCACGGTCGAGACGGGGATGTTGATCGAGGGGGGCGTCGGGAACCAGACCGTCCGATGCCTCGAGAACATCGCCGGGATCCTCAAAGCCGCGTCGGCCAGTTGGGACGACGTTCTGAAAGTGAACGTCTATCTCGCCGACATGGCCGACTACGAGGAGATGAACGCCGCCTACCTCGGGTACTTCGCTGACGTGCCGCCTGCCCGGATGGGCGTCGGCGGAGTCCACCTCGCCCTCGGCGCGAAGGTCGAGATCGACTGCGTCGCGAAGCGCTCCGAGGGCGCCCCGGTCAGCTAGGAGACGGGTCCTCTGTTACGCGCCGGCGTGCGCGTCGATGATGTGTGCGATGGACTCGGTCACCTGTCGGGCGAAGGGAAGGTTCAGCCACTCGTCCGGCACGTGCAGGTTCGAGTCGGGGCCAAGGGCTCCGGTCACGATGAACTGGGCGTCCGGGTAGCGCTTCCCGAGCATCTCCATGAAGGGGATTCCGCCACCGAGGCCGGCGCGTCGGCAGGGTCGGCCGAACACGTGTTCGCCGACGTCCGCCAGAGCCGAGGACAGCCACGGCGCCGGCGTCGGCGAATGCCAGCCGTTGATGGTCATGACATCGGCGATCTCGACCTGTGCGCCGTACGGCACGTCCGTAGTCACGATCCGTTCGAGCGCGGCGAGGGCCGTCTCGGCGTCGATCGGGGGCGGGATGCGGAAGCTCAGGCGCAGGGACACCGCATCGAGAAGGACCGCGCCCGCGGTCGGCGCGTCCGGGAGGCCGGCGGCACCGATCACCGACAGCGCCGGACGCCAGGTGTTGTTCACGATCAAGTCGACGTCGTCATCGAAGAGCGGCACAGCACCCTCGACCAGCGGGAATCGCCGCGCGACCGCGCCGGGGTCCAGGGCGGCGAGCTCCGCGACCTCTTCGCGCACCCCTTCGGGGAGGGCGGCGTGCATCTCGGGGACCCTGACCTCGCCGGTCGCCGGGTCCTCCAGGCGGTCCAGCAGCCGTCGCATGACGAGGAACGGGTTGGGCACGATGCCGCCCGCGAGCCCTGAATGGGCGGGCGAATCGAGCACCCGCACGGTCACGGTCGCCTGTACTGCGCCACGCAGGCTGGAGATCAGCCACAGCCGCTCGTAGTCCTCGCCCCCACCGTCGAGGCTCACCACCAGCGTCACCTCACCCAACTGGTCGGCCAGCTGCTCAAGGTAGATCGGCAGGTCGGGGCTGCCGGACTCTTCGCCTGTCTCCAGCAGCACCACGGTCCTGGCATGCTCCCCACCGACGGCCCGCACCGCGCCGAGGGCTGTCACCGCCACATAGGCCGCGTACCCGTCATCGGCCGAGCCTCTCCCGTAGAGCCTGTCTCCCCGCCGCACCGCCTTCCAAGGGCCAAGCCCGTCGGACCACTCGCCCAGAGCGGGCTGTTTGTCGAGGTGCCCGTAGAGGAGCACGGTCCCGCTGGAGACCGCCCCCTGTGTCGCTGGCACATCCACCAGCAACAGCGGAGTACGGCCCTCAAGCTCCACAACCTGGCAGACTGCGCCGGGCAGACCAAAGGATTCGACCCACCGCCGTACATGGTTGACGGCAGCATGCAACTGTCCGCTCTCACGCCATGAGGCGTCGTAGGCAGGAGAGACCGCGGGGATCTCCACCAGTGCCGACAGGCTGGGGATCACATCGTCCGCCCATGCGCGCGCTACCGCCTCGTGCACCCGGGCAGGTTCCATGTTCGACATCCGACGATCAAACCCTTTCGTGCGTGCGGTGATTTGCTCGGGCGAGGATGAACAGGACACCCACGCACAGCACGGCCACTATGCAGGCGAAGTACTCGACGGCGACGAGGAGTCCGGCCAGGGTAGCGAGCAATCCGACGCCGATGACAGGCAGGCCGACGCCTAGGTACATGATCCCGTAGAAGCTGGACAGTACGTCGGCGTGGCGGTGGGCGGGGGCGGTTTGGTTGATGGTGGTGAGACCGCCGAGATACACCAGGCCCTGGCCGGTGCCGGCGACCACGGTCGCGATCAGTAGCAGTACCAGCGAAGAGATGCCGCCGGCGACGGCGAGCAGTACCAGGCCGCAGGCAAGTAGGGGGAGACCGAAAAGTTCCAGGCTCCGGGCGGGTCTGCGGTAGCCGGCCAGCTGGGCGAGCGCAGAACAGGCCAGCATCAGCGCCACGGCCGCACCGCCGAGGAGCAGGTTCCTGCTGCCCGAGAGGCTGGCGACGTAGGTGGGAATGAGGGTGAGGAATACTCCGATCACGGCGAACGCGAGGAAGCTCGCCGACCCACTGGTCGCGAACTGTGACCTCATGTCCGCGGGGATCTCAGGACGGCGGGGGTGCCAGCGGCCGGCCGTGCGTCTCGCCGGCAGCGACACGATGATCGCCGCGGCCGGCACCAGCAACACGATTTCCAGGACGAACGGCAGAACGTGTGGCGCCGGAGCGTACTGAGCCAGCAGCCCGGCCACTACCGGTCCGAGGCCGAGACCGCCGACGGATGCCACGGTGGACACCAGGGCGGCTTTGCGGCGATTCCCGGTGGGTTCGAGTTCTGTCAGCGCCGCGGTCAGTGGCCCGGAAGCTGCTCCGATCGCGGCACCCTGCAGGATGCGGCCAGCAAACAGCCACGCCGTGTTCTCGGCGAGGGCAAAGGCCAGCGACCCCAGCGCCGCCAACGCCAGCGCCGGCAGGAGCACCCGGCGGCGGCCGATCGCATCGGACAACGGGCCGGCCACCAGGAGCGAGGGGATCAGGACCGCCACATACGCGGCGAAGATCAGCGTGACGAGCAGCGGTGAGAATCCGAACTCCGCCTCGTAGCCTCGGTACAAGGGCGTCGGCAGATTCGTGCCGGTCAGCAGGATCAGCAGCGCGTAGGCCGTAGCCCAGAACTTCCATCGCCCTTTCGGGACGGGCTGCCTGTCCGGGTTCACACTCGCCGCCTGCGACATCCGTGCCTCCACATGTTCGATATTTCCGAACATAACAGATGTTCGAGAAAGCCGAACATGTTGGGTAGGCTGCAGCCATGGCCAGCCGTACCTCGACCGCACTTGTGCATCCCGATCGTGCGGACCTGCGGTTCACCACCGTGATGGCTGCTCTGAGCGATCCGGTC
>NZ_DASRXP010000338.1:0-2979 GCF_035687465.1 Kribbella sp. | reverse complement strand
TGCGTGCGCAATTGAACTAAGTTCGGTTCCGCGATGAGGTCGGATTGTCGCTGGTTCGATGTCCGTCCGCCGGAAGGATGCAAGCGCCTGCACGGAAGGGTCTGCTGCACGAATAGGTGACATCTGAGTTGGCTTGCCCGTGCCGGGCGGGCTGGAAGGATGTCGATTGTGCCCAGGCCTTACCCCCGTGAGTTCCGCGACGATGTCGTGCGGGTTGCCCGCAACCGCGACGACGGTGTGACGATCGAGCAGATCGCGACCGATTTCGGTGTTCACCCGATGACGCTGCACAAGTGGATGCGGCAAGCCGATATCGACGAGGGCACCAAGCCCGGCAAGAGCACCAGTGATTCTGCGGAGTTGCAGGAGCTGCGTCGCCGAAATCGATTGTTGGAGCAAGAGAATGAGGTGCTGCGCCGGGCGGCGGCCTATCTGTCGCAAGCCAATCTGCCGGGAAAAGGCTCTACCCGCTCGTGAACGAGCTCGCCGCCGACGGGATCCCCGTCGCGGTGACGTGCCGGGTACTCAAGCTCGCCCGCCAGCCCTACTACCGCTGGCGGGCCAAACCCATCACCGACGCTGAACTCGTCGAGGCCTACCGCGCCAATGCACTGTTCGACGCCCACCAGGAGGATCCAGAGTTCGGGTATCGATACCTGGTCGAGGAGGCCCTTGACGCCGGTGAGGCGATGGCCGAGCGCACCGCCTGGCGGATATGCACCGAGAACAAGTGGTGGAGCGTCTTCGGCAAGAAGCGCGGCAAAAGCGGCAAGACCGGGCCACCGGTTCACGACGATCTCGTCGAGCGCGACTTCACCGCGGATGAGCCGAATCAGTTGTGGCTCAGCGATATTACCGAGCATCGCACTAGCGAGGGCAAGCTCTACCTCTGTGCGATCAAGGACGTGTTCTCCAACCGCATCGTGGGCTACTCGATCGATTCCCGGATGAAGTCCCGGTTGGCGACGACCGCGCTCAGTAGTGCGGTGGCACGACGCGGTGAGGTGGCCGGCTGCATTCTGCACACCGACCGCGGCAGCCAATTTCGCAGCCGAAAATTCGTCCACACCTTGGGTCGCTACGACATGGTCGGCTCCATGGGCCGCGTCGGTGCGGCCGGCGACAATGCGGCCATGGAGAGCTTCTTTAGCCTGCTGCAGAAGAACGTTCTGGACCGCCGCCGCTGGGCCACCCGCGAGGAGCTGAGGATCGCCATCGTCACCTGGATCGAACGGACCTACCACCGTCGCCGACGCCAAGCCGCCCTCGGGCGGTTGACCCCCATCGAATACGAAGCAATTATGACCACACCGGCCAGTCAGGCCGCGTGACCGTAACTGTCACCTGATCGTGCAGCAGACCCGTCGCTCTTACCCGGTCGTGGTTTACGTTGCGAAGTGACTGCGGCGGACAAGCACCGGTGGCATGAGATCTCGGTCATCGTTTATTCATAGGTATTGAAGGAGAATCGGTCGGAATCGCTCGGTACGATCCAGCAGCTTCGGGTAATGAAATCCCTTGTCGCACAGGAAGACATGGGAATTATCGGAGATCGACGGGAACGCCCCCAATTGCAAATCCGTTGGTCGTGGGTTCGAGCCCCACCTGCCCTACGTCAGAGGTGTATTGCTTCGGGGTGATGCCTGACAGTGTGTCGGCTGAGGCTTGACAGTTGTTTCGGCTGATCTTTGACACTCCCTTGATGAGGGAGTTGAGCGTGGCCGAGCAGAGGTATCAGGCCGTGTTGGCCGTGATCAGTGATGGTTTGTCGGTGTCGCAGGTGGCACCGAAGTTTGGGGTGTCGCGTCAGACGTTGCACTCCTGGTTGGCCCGCTATGAGCAAGCGGGCCTGGAGGGGAAGATCATCAGCTGCTCTCCGATGAATGGCAGTTGGCGCCGTACCTCAAGGACGTGCACAGCGAAGCGGGGAAGCGGCAGAGTGCGCAAGCCGGCGTCGGTCTTGGCCGTGTCATGACGCTGTAGGCCTTGCCCGGCCGCGCGGAAAACCTTCCGGGTTGTCGAAAGGGTTCCAGCCTCCGCGTTGAAGTCGGTTCAGAGCAGACCGAGGAGCTCGGACTCCCGCAGCCCGGTGGCGATCAAGAGAGTGATCGGGTCAACGAGGTCGTGGTTGCGGCACGCGCAACTGACAATCGGCCTCGTTGTAGGTTCCAATTCTGGATGGCGGATTGCATTTCGAGATCGCGGAAGTTGGCGGATCCGCCAATTGAGATGCAAATTGGTGCGGCGGGGGACTGGTGCACGGGAAGCCGCCAATTCGTTCATCGACTTTGGCACAGTTTGCTCGAGCGGTGCTTGGTTGGTCGTTGGATCACGAGCTTGCAGGCTGGCTTTCGGCGTCGAACAATGAGGAGCCGGGGGAGTTGGGCGATAGCGGGTCCGCGCTGGGGTGCGGGGCCTGCAGGAGTAGTTCTTGTCATCCTCGGCGTGGCCGAGCCGATCACGGTTCCCACCTGGTAGCTGTTCGTCCCACCTGGTAGCTGTTCGGCGATGACCGAATTATCCCAGCGGTGCGTCGCGCAGAGCTTCCCCGCGTTACTCTTTGCCGATGATAGCGGGCGACAAGGCGCCTAACTTCACTCTGTACGATCACACCGGTCGGCCTCGGACACTGTCCGCGCTCCTTTCCGAAGGGCCGGTTGTGCTGTTCTTCTTCCCAATAGCGTCCTCACCGATCTGTACAGCCCAGGCTTGTCATTTTCGGGACCTGAGCAACGAATTCGCCAGGGTGGGCGCCCACCGGGTCGGCATCAGCACCGACACCGTCGACAAGCAGGCCCACTTCGCCCAACAGCGCTCGTTCGACTATCCGCTGCTCTCCGACGCGGACGGCGTGGTGTCCGAGATGTTCGGGGTCCGCCGAGGCAGGCTCGCCAAGCTGCGTAGATCCGTCGTGGCGCGTCAGGCGGCCTGGCGTGGCCGGCACACTCGGCGCCGTGGCCTGCTGGCCCGGCTGCTGCC
>NZ_DASRXP010000337.1:0-10734 GCF_035687465.1 Kribbella sp. | reverse complement strand
CGGAGAGATCACCACCTCGGCGACCATCGATTTCGCCGAGATCGTCCGGAAGACCATCTGCGAGATCGGCTACGACAACGGCGCCTACGGGTTCGACGGCCACCACTGCGCCGTGATGATCACTCTCGACAAGCAGTCGCCCGACATCGCCCAGGGCGTCAATACGGCGTACGAGACCCGCGCGGACTCCTCCGTCGACGAGCTCGACCTGCAGGGCGCCGGCGACCAGGGCCTGATGTTCGGCTACGCGACGAACGAGACCCCCGAGCTGATGCCGCTGCCGATCACCATCGCGCACCGGCTGTCCCAGCGGCTGTCCGAGGTGCGCAAGGACGGCACGATGGCGTACCTGCGTCCCGACGGCAAGACCCAGGTCACGGTCGAGTACGACGGTGACAAGGTGGTCCGGATCGACACCGTGGTGGTGTCCAGCCAGCACGCCGCCGACATCAGCCTCGACTCGATGCTGACCCCGGACGTGAAGAAGCATGTCGTCGACCCGATCCTCGAGCAGTTCGACATCGACTCGACCGACTACAAGCTGCTGGTGAACCCGACCGGCCGGTTCGAGATCGGCGGCCCGATGGGCGACGCGGGTCTGACCGGCCGCAAGATCATCGTCGACACGTACGGCGGCGCGGCGCCCCACGGCGGCGGCGCATTCTCCGGCAAGGACCCGTCGAAGGTGGACCGCTCGGCGGCGTACGCGATGCGCTGGGTGGCCAAGAACATCGTCGCCGCGGGGCTCGCCGCGCGGGTCGAGGTGCAGGTCGCATACGCGATCGTCAAGGCCAGCCCGGTCGGTTTCTACGTCGACACGTTCGGCACCGAGACCGCCCCGGTGGACAAGATCAGCGACGCGGTGCTCGAGGTCTTCGACCTGCGCCCTGCCGCGATCATCCGCGATCTGGACCTGCTCCGCCCGATCTACGCCCAGACCGCCGCGAACGGCCACTTCGGCCGTACCGGCGATGACTTCACCTGGGAGCGCACCGACCGGGTAGAAGCCCTCAAGGCCGCGGTCGCCAAGTAGTCCATCGAGCAGCTGCCCCTGGCCACCGGCCACGGGCAGCTGTTTGCATTTGTCCACAGGGGTTGCGGTGGGTTGTCGGGTGGGGCGACTAGAGTTCACCGGTGGCACGGAACGGGGACTCACCTGAGCAGTTGACGCTGCTTCGCGAGACCGTTCGGCGTTCCCGGACCAAAGAACCGGCCGGGATCACCTCGGAGCTGTCCGTCGCCCGGATCGCGGTCGACATGTCCTTGCCGCATCTCGACCGCCCGTTCGACTACCTCGTCCCCGACGATCTCGCCGCCACGGCCCAGCCCGGCGTACGGGTCAAGGTCCGTTTCGCCGGCAAGGACCTCGACGGGTTCGTGCTCGAGCGCCTCGAATCCTCCGAGCACGAGGGCAAGCTGACCCGGATCCGCAAGGTGGTCTCACCCGAGCAGGTGCTGACCCCCGAGGTCGCGGATCTCTGCCGCGCCGTCGCCGACCGGTACGCCGGGGTCTTCGCCGATGTGACCCGCCTGGCAGTCCCACCCCGGCACGCCAAGGTCGAAGCCGAACCGCTCCGCTGCGATCAACCCGTCCGGCCGGCCGCGTCCGCCTCGACCTCCGAGTGGTCGCCCTACCCCCACGCCGAGGGATTCCTCGACGCCGTCCGGCGCGCGGAGGCCCCGCGCGCTATTTGGACCGCAGTACCGGGCGCCGACTGGGCACTCGCCTTCGCCCAAGCTGCCGCAGTCGCCGCAGCAGCGGGCAGAGGCGCTCTCCTGCTGGCGCCCGACGCCCGCGACCTCGAGCGACTCGCAGCCGCCTGTACTGCGGTGCTCGGGCCAGGCGGGTTCGTCATGCTCTCCGCAGACCTCGGCCCGACTGCGCGGTACAGGGCTTTCCTGGCCACCTTGCGCGGCTGCACCCGCGTCGTGATCGGGACTCGGGCCGCCGCGTTCGCGCCAGTCGCGGACCTGGGTCTGGTCGCGTTGTGGGACGACGGCGACGACTCGTACGCCGAGCCGCGCGCACCCTATTCGCATGCCCGGGAAGTGCTGCTCCTGCGTGCTCATCGTCAGCAGTGCGCAGCCTTGCTCGGAGGATTCGCGCGGTCCGCAGAAACCGCCGCCCTGCTGGAATCCGGCTGGGCCGCGGAACTGATCGCCGACCGTACCGTGATCCGCGCCGCCGCCCCTGCTGTGCACATCGCGGGGGAGTCGGACACGGATCTGGCCCGGGATCCAGCCGCGCGGGCCGCGCGCCTTCCCCACCGCGCCTTCGAGGTCGCACGGGAAGGCCTTCGTTCCGGGCCGGTGCTGGTTCAGGTTCCCCGCGCGGGGTATCTGCCGAGCCTCGTCTGTCAGACCTGCAGGGCGCCTTCTCGGTGCGCCACGTGCGGCGGTTCGCTTCGCCGTACGGGGGGGTCCGGCCCGCCGAGTTGCAGCGTGTGCGGACGGCCCGCGGCCGATCACCGATGCCCGGAGTGCGGTGACACCAGGATGCGCGCGGCGGTCGTCGGCGCACGCCGTACTGCGGAGGAGTTGGGCCGCGCATTCCCCGGAGTCCTCGTCCGTACTTCGGGCGGCGACAACGTGCTGGACACCGTGACCGACAAGTCAGCCTTGATCGTCAGCACGCCCGGCGCGGAACCAGTCGCCGAAGGCGGCTACAGCGCGGCGCTGCTCCTCGATACCTGGTTGCTGCTGGCACGCCCTGATCTGCGCGCACCCGAGGAGGCGGTGCGGCGGTGGTTCAACGCTGCGGCGCTGGTGCGATCGGCTCGCGACGGTGGTGCGGTGATCATGGTGGGCGAACCGTCGGCGACGCCGCTGCAGGCTGTGGTCCGCTGGAGTGCGGACGGTTTCGCGGCGCGGGAACTGGAAGAGCGGCGGGCAGCGCGGCTCCCACCGGCGGCCCGGTTGGCAGAACTCACCGGACCGACTGACGCTGTCGCCGATCTGCTGACACGGCTTCGGCAGCTGACGGACGCCCAAGCAGGCTTGGAGGTACTGGGTCCCGTGGCCGTCGACGACGAGACCGTGCGAGCGGTGGTTCGTATGCCCCGGTCCGCCGGATCGTTGCTGGCGCGCTCCTTGAAGGAAGCGCAGTCGGCCCGCAGCGCGAAGAAGCTGGTCGGTTCGGTCCGTATCCAAGTGGACCCGGCAACCTTCGGCTAGTGCTCCGCGCGAAGAAGCTGGGTGGGCTCCGTCCGGCGAGGTTCGGCTAGCGGTTCTCGTTGCTGCGGGCAACCACTCGGCCGGCCTTGAGTACGAGAGTGCGACTCGGCCGCACGACCACGGCTTCGGCCGGTGAGCCGGCGTCGACGACGACCAGGTCGGCGGGCGCGCCGGGGTGCAGGCCGTAGTTGTCGATCCCCAGTATTCGTGCGGCGCCGGTGGTCGCCGTGCCCAATGCCAGCTCGATGTCCTCGTCCCGACGGAACGTGCTGCGATAGGCGAGGTGCATGACCCGATCGAGCATGTCGCCGGAACCGTAGGGTCCCCAGAGATCACGGATCCCGTCATGGCCGGAGGCGACGGGCACGCCTGCTGCCAGGAGCTTCTTGAGTGGCGGCACCGGGAAGCTGTAGACCGCGGCGGTCACCAGGGCGACACCGGCCTCCGCGAGTCCCTCGATGAGGCGGTCCTGGATCGCCGCGTCGGCCTGACCGAGGGCGTAGGCGTGGCTGACGACGACCCGGCCGCTGAGCTGTGTGGCCTTGGTCCGCTGGATGATCAGGCCGAGTTCCCATTCGCCCAATGAGCCGCCGTCGTGCAGGTGGATGTCGATGCCGGCGTCGTAGCGGGCCGCGAGATCGAAGACGATGTCGAGATGCCTGACCGGGTCCTGGTCGATGCCGGCCGGGTCGATGCCGCCGATCGTCCGGACGCCGTTCTGCAGGGCCTGTTCGAGCAGAGCCGCCGTCCCGGGCTCGGTCAGGATGCCGTGCTGCGGGAAGGCAACCTGCTCGACGGTGATCCGCCCGCCGATTCGTTCGACAGCCGCGTCGACGGCCTCGATACCGGCCAGGCCGACGTCTGGGTCCACATCGGTATGTGTTCGGGCGTGCGTGGTCCCGGTGGCCACCATGCGCCCGAGGAGGGCGGTGATGTAGTCGACGTTCGGTATGCCGATCTCACTTCGCCGACGACGGTCGTTCGCGATTCGCTCCGCGAGCGGGTCGCCGGCGGAGTGGGGAGTCCAGGGGCCGCCGTACAGGGTCTTGTCGAGGTGGCAGTGGGAATCGATCAGGCCCGGCAGCACGAGTTGGCCGGCGAGATCGATCACCTCGACGCGCTGGTCGCCAAGAGGCTCGGTCGGCGACCACCCGGCCGGGGGTGGTTCGACCGGCAGTTGGGCGATGAGGCCGTTGCGGATCAGGATGTCGACCGGGTCCCCGCCCCACGGGCGGCCCTGCCGAAGCAGCAGGTCGCTCATGCGGAGGTGGCGAGGCTGGTCGGTGCCGCGCTGGCGAGCTCGGTTGGGGAGGAGGCTGCCAGGAGGTGGTTGCCCAGTGAGGTGCGGTGGTAGAGCACGGTGCGGCCGTCGCGGCGGGAGTCGACGACTCCGGCCGCGCGGAGGATGCTCAGGTGGACGCTGAGGGTCGGCGCCGAGACGTCCAGTTGATGGGCGAGATGGGTCGTGGACATCGGCAGGTCCAGGTGGCCGACGATCGCCGCGCGGGTGCGGCCGACGAGATCGGCGAGCGGCGAGTCCGTCGTATCCTTCCCGCTCTCCCATAACCTGCCGAGACCGCGCGGCGGATAGGTGATGGTCGGCACATGCGGCGCCGCCGTCACCCCCAGCGACGCCGGCCAGGTGAACACGCACGGCACCAGCAGCAAACCCTGCCCGTGCAACGGCACACCGTTGCAGCAGTAGAACGGCCGCTCGATCTCGACCTGATCGCCCGTGAACCGCACCGACGGATGCAGATTGCGGAACAGCCGGTCCAGACCACCGCTCGCCAGTTCGTCGAGCCGGAAGGCCAGGTCGTCCTGGAGCAGCGCCCGCATCCGCCGCCAGTCTGGTTCCAGCGTCCGCTGCCAGAAGCTCTGCAGGGCCTCGTTGATCCTGGTCACCGCATGGGCTGGCTTGGCGATCAGCTCCGGGAGCAGCGGATGAGGATTCTCCTCCTGCAGCTTGGTGATCTCGCTGACCACCAGCTCGGGTGGAGTCGCGGCGATCGCGGCCAGGCCCGACTCGAAGCTGGTCGACCGCCGTGGCGGTGCCGGCGTGATGAAGTCCGGGATGTAGCCGACCGGCGGAATGAGTGCCCTGAGCAACGTCAGATCATCGCCGGCAGCGATCGGGCGGACCTTGCGCAACCACGGCCCGTGCACGCTGCTGACCGTGTTGTTGCTCAGCGCCCGGACACTCGTCACCGTCTCCCAGATCGGCGAGAACGCGAACCGGATCCGGCTCACGTCGTCGGTGCTCAGCTTGATCGTGATCACGTCCAGCACTCTAACGGCTGATCCTCGATTAGTCCTGGGCCTAATGTTCGACAGGTCGCCGGAGTGGTTCGAGAGTAGAACCATGAACGAGACCGTTTCCCTGCCCGAGAGCGCTCCCCGGCTTCCCCGGGCGTTCTGGGCGCTCTGGGTCTGCCAGTTGGTGAACCGCCTCGGTAGCTTCGTGCAGCCCTTCCTCGTCCTGTACCTGACCCAGGATCGTCATCTCTCCGCCGGTACTGCGGGTGCGGTGGCCGCTGCGGTCGGAGTGGGTTCGGTGGTGTCGCAGTTGGTCGGCGGCTGGCTGTCCGACCGGATCGGACGGCGCCGGACCATGCTGGTCGGGTTCCTCGGAACCGCGGCCGCGCTCATCCTGCTCGGCTCGGCCCGTTCGATGGAGACGATCTGGGCCGCGGCCTTCGTGGTCGGCCTGATGGGCGACCTGTTCCGGCCCGCGGTCCAGGCCACGGTGGCCGATCTGCTGCAGCCGAGAGAGCGCGTTCGCGCGTACGGCCTGCTGTTCTGGGCGATCAACCTCGGTTTCTCGGTCTCCACGGTCAGCGCCGGCGTGCTCGCGAGCATCGGCTACAACCTGCTCTTCTGGATCAACGCCAGTACTTCGGTCGTCGCGGCTCTAGTGATCCTGCGGATGGTGCCTGAGACCCGGCCGACGCTCGACGAGGGACCACGTCGTCGACTACTGCCGGTCGCTCTGCGCGACACCACCTTCCTGCTGATGATCCTGATCCAGATCGGCTACGCGACGATCTACTTCCAGGGCTACTCGACGTTGCCCCTGGCGATGGCCGCCGACGGACTGCCCAGTTCGACGTACGGGCTGGTGATCGCCTTGAACGGGGTGGTGATCGTGGTGATCCAGCCGTTCGTCGGGCGCCGGCTGGCCGCGCTTGACCGGTCGAAGCTGTTGGGGAGTTCGATGCTGATCGTGGGACTCGGGTTCGGGATCGGCTCGGTCGTCCACAGTTGGTGGGGATACGGACTGTCCGTGGTGGTCTGGACGATCGGCGAGATCGGTTACGCCGCGGTGATCGGGGCCGTGCTCGCGGACCTGGCGCCGGTCGATCTGCGCGGCGGATACCTGGGTCTGGCGGGCAGCATGTCCTTCGGCCTCGGCAGCGTGATCGGCCCGCTCCTCGGCACCAACGCCTTGGAGCGTGCGGGCTCCACCGTCACCTGGCTCGCCTGCGCCGCCCTTGGCCTCGTCCTCTTCGCCGGCCAGTTGGTCCTCGGTCCAGCCTTGCGCGCCCGCGCAACCGCCATCCAGGCCACCACAGCCGCCACCGTCTGAGTGCTGTGGATCAGGAGGTCTGCAGTTCGCCGATCAGTTTCTCCACCCGAGCGCGGATCTCGTCGCGGACGTGGCGGACGACCTCGATCGGCCGCCCGGCCGGATCGGTGAGCTTCCAGTCCTCGTACCGTTTGCCGGGAAAGATCGGACACGCGTCGCCGCAGCCCATGGTGATGATCACGTCGCTGACCTGAGCCGTCTCGTACTCGAGCAACTGCGGCACGGCACCGGTGATGTCGATCCCCACCTCGCGCATCGCCTCGACCGCCTTCGGGTTGATCCGGTCGCCCGGCTCAGACCCGGCGGAGCGGACCTCGACCGCATCACCCGCCAACTCGCGCAACCACCCGGCCGCCATCTGCGACCGGCCCGCGTTGTGAACACAGACAAAGAGAACGCTGGGCTTGCTCACGTGGATGCTCCGGTGGTTGAGGTAGTTGAGGTGCTGTTTGTGCGTGGGCTGACGATGTCGTCCGCGGCCTGCCCGGCCCCGGGGTACAAGATGGCCAGCAGGCCAGTTCCGATGATGGCGCCGAAGATCTGTGCGATCAAGAAGCCCGGCAACGACCCTGGCGCGATCCCGGCGAAGGTGTCACTGAACGCCCGGCCGATACTCACCGCGGGGTTGGCGAACGAGGTCGACGAGGTGAACCAGTACGCCGATCCGATATACGCGCCGACGGCAGCCGGCGCCAGCGTGGCGCGCCCGGACCAGGCCAACGCGAAGATCAGTACGACCAGGCCGGCGGTCGCGACCACTTCACCTAGCAATAGGTGCGCTGCGGAACGGTCGGTGGTCGACCACGACACGGCGGCCTCGTTGTACATCAGGTTGGCCAGCACGGCTCCCACCACGGCGCCGACGAGCTGTGCCGGGATGTAGGCGGCCAGCTCGCGCAGGGTCAGACCAGTGCCGGTTCGGTGGCCGAGCCACCAGTCGACAGCCGATACGACCGGGTTGAAGTGTGCGCCGGACACCGGTCCGAGCATCAGGATCAGTACTGCGAGCCCAAGAGCGGTCGCGAACGCGTTCTCCAGCAGTTGCAGGCCGACATCGTCCGGGGACAAGGTGGCGGCGGCGATTCCTGAGCCGACCACCACCGTGACCAACAGCCCGGTACCAAGTGTCTCGGCGACGACTCGTCGCCACAGCGGGGTGACAGCGCTGCTCACAGGCGGTCCGGGGTGGCGGCGGGGACGTTCAGTTCGGCGAGGAGTAGGCGGACGCGACGCTCGATCTCGTCGCGGACGGGCCTGACCTGCTCGGTGTCGAGGCCATCGGGGTCGTCGAGGATCCAGTCCTCGTAGCGTTTGCCGGGGAAGATCGGGCAGGCGTCGCCGCAGCCCATGCTCACGACGACGTCGGCGGCGCGAACGATCTCGTCGGTCCAGGGCTTGGGGTACTCGGCGGAGATGTCGATCCCTCGCTCGGCCATCGCCGCGATCGCCGCGGGGTTCACCTCGACACCGGGCTCGGAACCGCCGGACCAGGCAATCGCGCTGTCTCCGGCCAAGTGCTCGAAGAAGCCGAGCGCCATCTGGCTACGGCCGGCGTTGTGAACGCACAGGAACAGCACGACCGGGCGGCCGTCGTTCGTATGGCCCTCAACCCTTGCCAGCGCGGTCAGCCGTTGACGGGCGAACCGCTCAGCCAGCAGAGGCAGGAAGTTCGGAATCGTGCTGCCGGTGGCGAACTGGTCGTAGCTGGAGTGCAGGAACCGCTCGATCGTCTCCGAGCCGTAGATGCCTGCGAATGCCTCGCCGAGTCTGCTGGCGGCGGTTCGCAAGGCGAGTTGCTGGTCGATGGAGAGGCTTTCGCGGCGGTATCCGGCGAGTTCGGTCATGATCGGCTCTTCTCGGTTGCCTCAGGCGGTGAAAGTGCGGGCGCCAGCCGGTCGATCCGGCCGGCGATCTCGGTGTAGGCGGCCTCGAAAGCCGCATCGGTGTCCGCGGGCGAGGGGTCCGGCACCGACCAGTGCAGTCGCGGACGAGACTCGGCCGGCAGGTGTTCGTAAGCGTTGTCGCAGACGGCGATGATCAGGTCGTCGCGCTGCACGACGTCGTTGAGGCGAGCGGTTCTCCAGGTGCCCGGGTCGAGGCCGTGGCGACGGGCGACCCGAGCGGCCCTCGGGTGTACACGTTCGGCGGGCTGGGTGCCCGCCGACATCGCGGGGACTTGGCTGCGGCGGGCCCAGATGGCGGCGGCCAGTTGCGACCGTGCCGAGTTCTGCGTGCAGACGAACACGACCCGCGGTACCGGAGAAAGTGACGGTGTCACCACCGCCGCTAGGGCCTCGGTCACGAGCCGGACGTAGGTACGGCGGCGGTCGCCCTCCGAGCGGGTACGCACCACCACACCAGCGTCCTCGAGCACCTTCAGATGATGCGCGACGAGATTGGTCGGCAAGCTCAGCAGCGCAGCTAGTTCTCCCGGCGCAGCGTCGCCGGCGGCCAAGGTGTCCACGATCGCCAGTCGAGCCGGATCACCTAGCGCAGCGTGAATTCGTGCTCGCACAGCCAGGGAGGTTCGCTCAGTGTTCATTGACTCAATAGTTACTGAGCTATCGAGTCGCGTCAAGTCCTGTGAGGATCAACGGGTGAGTTCTGCTTCCGGAACGTTCAGGAGGGCGGAGATCCAGCGGAGGCGGTCGGGGATGGACCAGTAATAGACCCAGGTGCCTCGGCGTTCACAGTCGACCAGACCGGCTTCGCGCAGTACGCGCAGATGGTGCGAGATCGTCGGACCGCTGACGTCGAACTGGCTGGTGAGGTCGCAGACGCAGATCTCGCCATCGGCCGAGGCGATCATGGACATCAGGCGCAACCGGATCGGGTCGGCCAGCGCCTTGAACATCGCCGCACCCTCGACCGCCTGCGCCGCATCGAGCGCCGCGTCGGAGATCGGCGAACAGCATGCACTGCCGCTCCCCAAGCGGAGCTCCTGTTTAGACATGCGTCTATCTTGACTCCTGTCTAAGCAAGAGGCAAGCTGGCAGCGCCTGATTAGAAGAACGTCTAGATAGCAGCGATGGGGAGCCGATAGTGAACGAGCAAGTGATCGATCCGGCCGGCACGGGCGACACCGGCGCGAGTGGGTCGGGGGTAGCTGGGCCTGTCGTGGTGATCGGCGCAGGGCCGGTGGGGCTGGCTGCTGCGGCGCAGTTGGCCGAGCGCGGCCTCGACTTTGTGGTACTGGAAGCGGGTTCCAGCGTCGCGGCGGCGATCGATGAGTGGCGGCACGTGAAGCTGTTCAGCCCGTGGCGCTATGACATCGACCCGGCCGCCCGCAGGCTGCTCGAGCAAACCGGTTGGGTCGAGCCAGATCTCGGCAAGCTCCCCACCGGCGGCGACCTGATCGATTCCTATCTGGCTCCGCTCACGAAGACCCCGCAGCTGAACGACCGGATCCGGTACGACGCCTCGGTGGTCGCGGTGACCCGGGTCGGCTTCGATCGGATCCGTACTGCGGGCCGCCAGCAGGCCCCGTTCCTGATCCGGCTGGCCGACGGCACCGAGATCCTCGCTTCCGCTGTGATCGATGCCGCCGGCACCTGGCGCCGACCGAACGTCCTGGGTGGTTCCGGTATCCCGGCCCGCGGCGAGGCGGACGTCCGGGACAGAGTCGCGAGAGCGCTCCCTGACGTTCTGGGCAGCGACCGCGAGCGCTTCGCGGGTCGCCGTACTGCGGTCGTAGGTGCTGGTCATTCCGCGGCGACGACCCTGCTCGATCTCGGCACGTTGGCCAAGGAGGTACCCGGTACGGAGATCGTTTGGGTGGTTCGTGGGACCGACCAGGCGCGTACCTACGGCGGCGGCGAGGCCGATGAACTCCCTGCTCGTGGAGCGCTGGGGAGCAGGCTGCAGAAGCTGGTCCAGTCCGGCGAGGTCGAACTGGTGAGCAGCTTCCGAATCGAGTCCGTGAGCCGAACCGCTGACGGCCGAGTAGAGCTCACGAGCTCCTCCGCGGACGGCCA